>JBKPQV010000079.1:0-12471 GCA_046734235.1 Acidobacteriota bacterium | reverse complement strand
GGACACTTATGAACGAATCCTTGAAGACGACGTAAAGAAAAACGCGATGGTGGTAGCGTGGTCTGTTTACCAACTCGCGAATGCTGACACTATGTTGCCCAGGTTCGCAAAAGGCGATATGCCTCCACTTCCACCTTCTACCACAGACACCGCAACACCGGCGCAACCCACACCTCCGGCCAAGCGTACAGAAAGCAAGAAGAAACCGGCAGCCACACCAAAAGCAAAGAGTTCCAGAAGAAGGGGACGAAGATAAGTTGTCGATAAGCCGACGACAGTTTCTGCGAAGCACAGCAGTCGCTGTAGCCAGCGCCAGTTTACTTAAACCGCTTTCCTTAAATACTGCCGCTTCAATCATCACGCGAGGCCCAGCCAAGAAGGTCCTGATACTCGGGGCTGGAATGGCTGGGCTCGTCGCTGGTTATGAACTCTCTGCGCTCGGTCACGACATCACAATCATCGAAGCACGCATGCGTCCCGGAGGACGAGTCCAAACTCTTCGCGAACCGTTTTCAGACGGGCTTTATGCTGAAGGCGGAGCCGCTCGCATTCCTGACCAGCACGATTTGACACTGAAGTACGTCAAGCTGTTCGACGTTCCCCTGGAACCGATGTATCCGAATCGATTGTCTTCTTTGCGTTTCGATGGCGGGCGACGTGAAGGGCCGATTGAGGGGTTTACAGAAATACTGGGACGAACGTTTGGTGTCGACCTTGGTGGCAGCCCAACTCGTTGGCGAAAGATTAAAGGTGGTATGGACCTGCTGCCGAAAGCCTTTGCACAACGCCTGGCTAGCAAAATCAACTACGGAACACCCGTGGTGAAGATCGAGCAGGATCCCACGTCAGTACGAGTGACATTCCTGCATGGAGGAAGTCCACAAACAATTACTGCCGATCGTCTTCTTTGTACGATTCCGTTTTCAGTTCTCAAAAATGTGCAAATCGTAGGTTTGAATGAGCGCAAATTAGAGATCATCAAGCGAATTAATTACGATGCTGTGGCCCGGGTATATCTGCAAACGCGAGATCGTTTTTTTGAGAGCAGAGGGTTGAACGGCTTTGCGTTTACCCGAAGCCAAATCGAGGTTTGGCAGCCTACGTGGAGTCAACCCGGGCCAAGAGGAATTTTGATGACTTATGCGCGACCAGGCGAGGCCGAGCGGATCACCAATCTCAAAGAAAGTGAACGCATTTCAAGAACGCTTAATGAGCTCAACGATATGTTTCCGGGTTTGAATGAAAGCTTCGAGGGTGGTGCATCTAAGTGTTGGTTAGATGATGAGTGGTCACGTGGTGCATGGTGCTTTGTAGGCTTCAATGGCTTTGGGGGCCCAACTGCGATTGATGGTCGAATGCACTTTGCTGGTGAACATCTTTCCGGATGGTCGTCGTGGATTCAAGGGGCTTTATCGTCAGGTTTGCGAGCAGTCAAGGAAATTGATGAAGCAGTTTGAGCCTTTGAAATGAATTAACCACCATGACACAAAGACACGATCGTTCATCACAATTAATGATTTGTGCCTTAGAGTCTTAGCGTCTTCGTGGTTAAGTCAGTCCCGTACCTCCAACAACACTAACCGCCAATAAAACTCATTGTCCGCGAGGGGGTCACGAAACCGGGATCGTTGATGAAGTGTCGTGGCTCCTTCTTCAAAACCACTGATTCGATGTAGTCAATAATCTCGTCGCGTGAGGCGCCACTTCTGAGTACGTCGCGAAGTGAATGTTCGACAGTTGAAAAGAGACAGGTTCGGATCTGGCCGTCTGCTGTAAGTCGAATCCGCGAACAGGCCCCACAGAAAGGCTCAGTAACGGGAGCGATAATTCCAATTTCTCCAGGAGCTCCATCAGCAAATTCATAACGAGCCGATGTTTCTGATCCCCGATCAAAGTTTACTTTGGTGAGTGGAAAACGCGTTTCAATTCGCTCGCGAATTTCTCGCCCAGATACTACATCCCGGCGATCCCAATCGTGCCCCGAATCGAGAGGCATAAACTCGATGAACCGCATCTTCACATCATGCTCGCGGGCGAACGCTGCGAAATCAGCAACCTCGTCTTCATTGTGCCCTCGCACAATCACGGCATTTATTTTTATCGGTTCCAGCCCTGCTGCTTTCGCCGCGGCAATCCCCTCCATCACCTTGTCGAGCACATCGACGCCAGTCATCTGCTTGAACACGTCACGTTTCAAGCTATCAAGACTGATCGTTACGCGATCGAGGCCTGCCGCTTTTAGTTGTTGTGCACGCTCAGGCAGGAAATAGCCGTTAGTTGTCAACGCGAGATCCAACAAACCTGGTTTGAGCTTCGTTAGCTTGGCGATGATGGTTTCAATGTCTTTTCGTAACATCGGCTCGCCGCCAGTTAACCGAATCTTTTCGATACCCAATGCCACAAAGATCTCACAAGCCCGCTCGATCTCTTCATAAGTGAGCATTTGTTCCTTGGGAGCGATTGGCGGTTCGCCGTGAGGCAGGCAGTAAAAGCAGCGGAAATTGCAGCGATCGGTCAGAGATACACGTAAATCGCGGATTGCGCGGCCATAGGAATCTCTTAACACTCGGTGGCTGTCTGACATCGCGATAATCATAACCCGCGACAGGCAAGGTAAAGAAATGTCCGACACATAAACCAATCAACCCAAAGCGAACACAATTGCTTCACAAATAGTTTTCCTGACGGCTTTTTCGCAACTTCCGTAATCTAAAAATGCCCTCGGCCCCCGTCACGAGCGAACGAAGGGAGAGGGTAATAATGCGAGGAAGTTTTCTAGCTGTTTTGATAGGAACGATAGCGCTTTTTGTGGCTGTAGCACTACGTTGAACGAAAACACAGCCACTACGAACGCGAATAACGCAAATGTTGTTACCCTGTCGACACCGGCACGTGGAGTAGCTCCAAAGCACGACGATAACCAGTTTGCCAGCAAGGTTGCGTTGGATGGTTTGGCCGAAGTTGAACTGGCTCGACTTGCCGTACAAAAGGCCAAGAATCCTGAGGTGAAAAGATTTGCGCAAAGAATGGTTAACGATCACTCTCAAGCGAGTGCCCAGTTAAAGCAGTTGGTATCAAATATCGGCATGACCATTCCAGCGGAAATAACTGATGAACAGAAAACGGATCGTGATCGATTGGCAAAACTTACTGGTGATGAGTTTGACTTAGAGTACATGCAGATGATGGTGACGGGTCATGATCGGGCGGTTGCCGCATTCGAAGAAGAGTCGCGTGAGGGAAGTGTGCCTGATGTGAAATCGTGGGCTACGAAAATGCTACCGACTTTGAAAGAGCATCAAGCTCTCGCTAAGGAGATAGCGGCGAAGTTGGGCTGAAGACTGGATCCGACTTCAAACACCCAAAACCTCATTAACCATAAACATCGACGCTGGGAATCGCTTTGAGGTTCCCGGCAATTTTATTGTTCGCTTCAAAACGAAATCAAAGAGGAGTGGGTTGTAGTGGTAGATTTCGTTTACCAGATTTCGTTCCGACGTAGTTATGTAGCCTTGCTTCGCTAATATCTTAGTTCTAATCACAATATTTACTGCCGGTAAGGGATAGTCGCTACCATTCACCAGGCGATGATGTAGATTGTCACGCTCGAGAAGCGTGGTCAGTTTTTCTGCCCGGTTGAACTGAGTCATTGCTGATATCTCACCAAATACGAGACCTTCATACCTGGGTTCATCCATTAACCTCATGAAGAGATCGAAGTTGTCGGTTACCCGTTTGTCAGCAGCTTCCAGATCTTCGTTCTGACCTAGTCCGGCACAGTGGGCAACGATGACCTTAACGCCGTGTTCCAACGCACGACGCAACAACAATGGGTTACCAAGTTTTTGGTCTTCCTCGGCCTCGACAGCTTTTTCTTCTCCGCCATGACTGAGCAGGATCAGATCAAGTTCTCTCATCCTTTTGTAGAAGGGATCGCAGAGGGGATCTGCTGGATTTATTCCCATCGCATTTGGCAGCCATTTCACTATGCGCGCGCCGCGATTGGCCCAACGCGCAAGTTCATCGAGCGCATCCGGTCGATAGGGGTTGACCGAAATATTTGGGAGAAAGAAATCTGGATGCTGCGCCGCAATTTGAAAGACGTACTCGTTTGGGACATAGAATTCAGTCTTTTCGAGATTGATAGTTCCGTCGCTGCGATAGTTCTTGTCGAAGCCGAGAATCCGATGCTTGCCATGGTCATTGATGTTTGCCACCAAACTTGAGAGTCGTTGGACAAAGGCGGCATCGGCATTTACTTCTGAATCAACGCCAGCGGCGCTCATATAGACTTTGAATTTCAAACGATGAAATGGATGTCGCCAGGAACGCATCTTCTGATTGACGAATGCCTGGGTATTTCCGGTGCCTATTCCGGCTATGTGGACGTGATGATCGACAAGCTTGGTTGGGTCGGTATCTGCGAATGCTTTCTTGATGAGATCCGAGGCTGACTGACTTAGTTTAGACGAAAGTTCTTCGGGGTTGTGGGTGAAGGCGCCGCCGATTTGGTGGATCAGACACATAGAAGAATCATTCTTTTCGTAAACAGATAATCGTAGCTTGCATCGTTGCGACGAGGTCTCGCTTTTGTTCTTCGTCGATTCCGAAAACATCGGCCCTAACGACAGTTAAGGTCCTACCGGGTTTTATTACTTCTGCTACAGCCAGGAAGCCCTCAGCTTTCGCGGGTCGCAATAAATTCACTTTAAACTCAACGCTCAACACTTCCGAGTGCGGTGGCATCAGCGAATACGCCGCATAGCCGCACGCAGTATCAGCGATAGTGGTTACAATTCCGGCGTGCAGATAGCCACTTTGTTGAGTGAGGTCCGCGTGAAACGGGAGACTGATTTCAATGTTACCGGGCTCAACCCTTTCGAGTTGAGCACCGATATGCGCCATTGCGCGTTGTCTTGAAAAGCTTGATCTTACTTCAGCTTCGAAAGAAGGATTAGATGGTTGAAAAGGCATGACAGCATTTTTACTTGTAAACTTTCCCATTCCACTTCAAGACTGTCCTCTTTAGTTTTCGCCCGTTGTCATCGATCTCTCCGCCATCTTCTTCGGAATAGATACTGATCGTTGGTGCTAGGGAGTTAGCGGTTATGACTTTAAGGGTTACGGCGTCTGGTGGAAGGTCGAAATCTTCCGGATCACTCATCAAAAGCGCAGAGCTGATTTCGTTAGTCGGACCTTTGTCACCTACAAAAAGGTTTTTGGGTACAGCCCGGTTAGTCACAGGGTTTATCGTGAAATAGTAATTAGTTATTTCCGGGTGAAGACCGCCACTGCCGGTTGAGACTTCGATAATTTCCTCCTGGCCCAGCTTAGCAAAATCAATATTCACCGCGTTGTCGGCGCGCGTGAAATAGCCATCGAGTACTTTTGAAACATGAGTCGTCGAACCTTTGTGATTCAGTAAGAAGCCGACTGAACCGGAGTATTCAGTTTGGTAACAGGGATCGGGCAGAAGCACCAAACGCAAATGATTGTTACCCAATAGCTTGATCACATAATTTGAATCAAACTTTTCCTGTTCCGCAGCCGAAAACATTCCTGGGTTTCGGCGAAAGTCACATAGGGTAAGATCGTCAACTGCAGTTTGCCACCAGGCAGGAGTGTTGAGTGCTTCCAGTTGAGTAGCGACGATTTTCAACGCACTAATTCGCGCCGGCAACTTCAGCACTTTTTCGTCCCATTCGTCTTTTGCACCTTTACATGAGTAGCGCAGTGTTGGGAAAGGTTTCCACGCCGCCATAGCTGATTTCTTGCAGACGCGCGGCGGATCTTGAGACAAGCCGATGATTCCGAAAGTAAAACCAAGGAAAACCAGCAGGGGGAGTTTCATAGTTTTCAACATGAGGGGATTTTAGGCGTTGTGGGCTAAGGGAGGGAAGACGGGGCGATGGGGCGATGGGGCGATGGGGCGAAGGCGCGCCGCTACAACAAAGCTTTCGCGTTTCTTTGCAGTCCGGAGAGTTTGGCGCGTTTCATTGCACTGCCGCGAAAACGTTCCGCATAGGTTTCAGGTGAAAGTTCGAGGAGCTCGGTCAATGAGGCGTTGACATTTCCTGCTCGTGGTTGAAATCGATCCTCACTCGTCACTTGTTCAAATCGATTCCAGGGACAAACGTCCTGACAGATATCGCAACCATACACCCAACCTGAAAGGTTTTCAGCAATTGATTCAGGTAGTTGAGGTTCGCGCAGTTCAATCGTTGCGTAGGAAATGCATTTGTTTGAATCGACGACGTAAGGCTCGGTAATAGCCTGCGTGGGACAGGCATCAATACAAAGAGTACACGTCCCACAGTGATCCTCTATTTGATCTGAATCGTAGACAAGATCCACGTTCAACAGCAGTTCACCAATAAATATCCAGGAACCAAATTCCGTGGTGATCACATTGGTGTGCTTACCTAACCAGCCTAGACCGGCTCGAACCGCCCATGCCTTGTCCAATGTCGGTTGAATGTCGACGCAGACTTTTCCTTCCGTCTCCGGGTAGCGATCTTTGATCCAAGCCAGCAGGGATCGTAATTTCGTCCCGACTACATCGTGATAATCGTCGCCCCATGCATAGCGGGATACTTTTCCGGTCGCTGGGTCGTCAAGGTGTTTGGCAGGCGTGAAGTAGTTTAGCGCGACGACAACAACGGATTTGGCGTCAGGAAAAAGAAGGCGAGGATCCAGTCGCTTTTCGACGTCGCGTTCCATCCAGGACATTTGCGCCTGGTAGCCACGCCCCAGCCACTCTTTGAGTTGACGGGCTTCCACACTCAAAGCTTCGGCCGGAACGATTCCGATCTTGTTAAAGCCTAAAGCTTCCGCGTGTATCTTTATTGATGCTGTGAAACTAGGGCTTGGTGGCGCGGCAACATCTGAATCCGGTTGTGTTGGTAGCGCCATCAAATCCGAGCCTATGTTGCAAAAATTTTGGCGGCGGATTCGGCCCACTTACTTATCACAACGTCGCCGTAAAGTTGTTGTTCCTTTTGGCGTCGAATGGCGCAAGCTCTTCTAAACGCATTTCGTTCACCGTACTTCGCGATTGATACGGAAGTACGACCTCGTTTTTCACGTCCCGCATTCCAGGTGACTTCGTAAACGTCGTTTAGATAAACACGTCCATCTTTGCCTTTGTATTTCTTTGCGGTTCGCCTTACGCCGACAACACCAGTTTGATTTCGTGGATTCTTGCCAACAATCACCCAGTCAGTCCTGGGCTTGCCTAGTTCCTGTTCCAGTTGGTTTCTGCATGCGACTGCGCGTTTTAGTGCTTCTTCCTTGCCGCCATTTTTATGATCGCTAATGAATTTAGATTTAGTGACATTTCCCAGACGTACGCGTACATACCAACCGACAGTCTTATTTTCCGGGCAGTCGATACGGCTGACGCCCTTGTAACCACTCTTCGCCATAAAGCCTTTCAGTTGTCTCCTTAAGAAATGGGTTTTAGGAAAACTACCCTCTAAGGTGGGATAAGTCAAAAGCGGTGAACAGATTTAAGATTTCAGATTGCAGATTTCAGGTTGCAGGTTTCAACTTGCCAAGTCGCAAGACCAGGAATTACTGAGACTAAAGCCCCCTCTAGCCAATCTTGAATCTACAATCTGAAATCTGAAATAACTTTATGGCAGTTTGGTCATCGTCACAGTAATGAGCGGGCTGTCGCCTGCGGTCCGGTTGTACGAGACCCAGTAACCAACTTTCGGGTAACGGACCATTCTATATTTTGAGCCGTCCTGTTTCGCCTCGATCTCACCACCAAAAACTTGTTGTGGTGTAATTACGCTGTTGGCGCCGTTCATGAAATCAACCGAGATGGTGGTGACTTTCTTGGTGGCCTTGTCGTAAATAATCTGGGCCATTTCCTTCTCATTGAAGACAAACAAGTCCTGCTCGTCGCTCTTGTTCGCCGGGTCACCCAGTTTCTTGCGGACATCATCAACCAACCAGCCGATTTGCACACCGCGATAGTCGTGAAGAATTGGTTCTTCTTCAGCGGGAGCGGCTGACTTTCGAGTGGTTTGCGAGACAGACACCGAAGCCAGGAACAGTATTATTAGAATCGAAAACCCGATTTGCAGTAGCAAAAACCTTGATGATCTTGAAAGGCGAGTCATAACTTACTCCTCCAAGAAAGTGTGGTTAAGGTAAAAACCAAGGTAGGTTTGACACGACGCAGAAGCTCGGACTAGCTGGTTCTGAGGCTTCTATTCCGTGCGTCGCGAACAATAATCCTGAAGGGTTTTGAATGTCAATGGCTGGGCCGGAGGGTACCAATCTGAAAATCCGGGCTATCCTCAGCAACAAAGGGTCAACTCTAAAGGTTATTGACTACTCACATCGATTAGCGTAGAAGCAAACGTGCCAGTTGGACCGTCCGCCGTAAGAATCTAATTCGATAATTAAAGGAGTTGCTTAATGGCTAGATTAGGTTTGATCCTCATTGTTTCGGTGTTCACGATTGCTCTCTTTTCCGCTTGCAAATCTGCAGCTCCGGATACGAATCGCGATGCCACCAAAACCGCGAATGCGAACGCAACTAAAGAAACATTCAATCCCGTAGCAATCGAGGCGGAGATCATCAGACTGGAAAAAGAATGGGCGGCCGCTGCGCAGCGTCATGACGCTGATACTGTTCGTAAGATACTTGCCGATGATCTGCTAATGACATATCCCGATGGCAACACTGGAACGAAACAATCTGAATTAGCGAACATCGGAGACGCAGCAGTTACCGCAGAATCGTGGGAACTTGCGGACACCAAAGTTACGGTCTTAAGCCCTGATTCAGCATTCATAACCGGACGTGGCGTCATTAAAGGGGGCAAGTCAAGAGATGAGAAGGGTCGTCCGATCGATATTAGTGGCGAGTATCGATTCACAGACATTTACGCGCGTCGTAACGGTCAATGGTTAGCCGTTGCTTCGCAGACGACAAAGATTGACAACCCAGCGCCTGCATCGAGCCAGAAAAAGAGGCAATAGAAAAGGACCGATGTGACAAATCGGGCTCAAATATTAGGTCCAATCGGTCAGATAGGTCATATTCTTTTTCTGTTCTCGCCTTGACTAAACTGCTCATTTGAAATAGAACGCGCCCACCGTTTTAAAAAATTCAGCCCAGGAGGCAGCTCCCATGAAGAAGACCTACCTGATTTTGCTTGCCGCTTTCATTCTGGCAGCCTGTACAGCGCCGCCAACAAATCGCGATGCCACAAGCAACACAAACGCAAACAAACCACCCGAAACAAAGGCAGCTGTACCTTTAACTGAAGCGGAAGCTACAGCGAAAGAGAAAGAGCTGTGGGCAACTCTTTCAAAACAGGATATCAATGCCTTCACCTCGACGCTGGCTGAGGATCAGATCTATGTCACGGGTGATGGGGTTCACGACAAAGCTTCAAGCATCAAAGGTGTCACGGGATTTGTGCCCACTGATGTTAGATTGACGGACTTCAAATTGATCACGATCAATAACAACGCCGTCCTTTCCACTTACAAGGCAACAATCAAAGGCACGATGAATGGCGAAGCGTTTCCTGAGTCCTCTGCCTATGCAAGTACAATTTGGGTTAATCGAGACGGTAAATGGCTAGCGGTTTATCACCAGGACGCTGACGTTCTGACACCTCCGCCGCCACCACCAGCAAAGGCAGCGCCTAAAGTAGCAGCCAGTCCGGCAGCAGCATCAACGCCAGTTGCAACAACGTCCGATGTGGAGGCAAATGAGAAAGCGGTTTGGGACGCACTCAAGGGAGGGCACTTTGATGTGTTTGAATCGTTCCTCGCGACAGACTTCTTAGAGGTAGAACCTTTTGGAGTTTTTACTCGAGCGGAATCAGTAAAAGGTGTTCAGGGGACTGATTTCTCCAAGAGTACTTTGAGCGACTGGAAGACGGTCAAAATAAACCCCGAAGCGACGCTTGTAACTTACACGGCGCATTTTCCAGGCGCTAAGCCGGATACCGAATACCACAGCACCGTGTGGGCTAACAGGAATGGAAAGTGGACCGGCGTGTTCCACATGGGTACTCATAAGGCACCACCGCAACCTCCGCCAAAGACGGCAGCAAAGAAATAAGTTCAACAAGGACACTCGAACCACAAAGGCACTAAGACACGAAAGCACTCCGTTGAAATTTACCGGAAGTGCTTTTCGTGTCTTTGAGCCCCCTGCGTCTCAGCGTTAAAGGTAGGCCAGGGAATAACCACCGACCGCAGTCGGTGGATCGTTCATACACAGCCTACAAGAACGGCGAAACCATCGTGCGGGAATTCCACCGAACGCAGTCGATGGAGTTCATGCCCGCCCAGGTTAGGTATGTATTTCGCGGGTCGTTTCGAATGGCATTTGCCTAGGCTAGGTATGAACAATCCACCAACTGCGGTTGGTGGTATTCGCGCCTCGTTCGAGCTGATTTGAATAGGCTGGGTATGAACAATCCACCAATTGCGGACGGTGGTATTTACGACCAGATTCCAGGTATCGTGGTCCTGCATGAGGGGCACTTCCCATCTGGAGTGACACTCACACGACGAATCAGATAGCCAAATCTCTCCACCAGTAACTCGTCACAACTTGGACAATAGGTGTTTTCCCAACGTCCAACACGTCCAGGCAGGTTGCCTGCATAGATGTAATTCAGTCCTGCTGCTTTGCCGATCTCACAAGCCGCGATAAGTTGCTCGGCTGTCGTGTTCGAGTTTTCGGTCATGCGATAGTCCTGGTGAAAGGCAGTAACATGCCATGGAATATCTGGCGAAACCGATGCGATGAAATCCGCCGCTCGCTGCAGTTCATCAACACTGTCGTTGAAGCCCGGAATTACAAGTGTGACTATCTCCTCCCAGAAGCCTCGTTCATGGACCATCTTCACAGTGTCGAGAATGTTATCTACAACGCCACCAAGTTGCCGGTAGTTCTTATCACTCATCGACTTCAAATCGATCTTGTAGCAGTCAGTCCATGGTCTCAGATAATCAAGGACCTGTGGCGTCGCATTGCCATTTGAAATGAAGGCAGTTTTGAATCCTTCGGGACGTGCCTCTTTGAAAACGTCTACGGCCCATTCAGCGGTAATTAGGGGCTCGTTGTAACTACTTCCGACCATTAACGCACCATACGCTCGCGCCATGGTTACGAGTCGTTCAGGACTAACGACTGTAGGATTAGTGCCAGCTGCATCATCCCGGAGAGCTTGAGAAGTTAGCCAGTTTTGACAGTAGGCGCAGTGCAGATCACAACCGAGCATGCCAAAGGTCAAGGTGTCTGAACCGGGAAGCACATGAAAGAACGGTTTCTTTTCAGTCGGGTCACAAGCCAGGGCGGCGACATAGTTTGCCGGCACACGTAGATGACCACCCTCATTGAATCTAACCTTGCAAATCCCCCGCTTGCCTTCTTTAATCAAACATCGATGACCGCAGGCAAAACATTTGAGAGCGCCGTTTTCAAGAAGCTCTGTTAACTCAGGCGCACCTTCAGTTGTCATCGAGTCGAGGACGTTGGCCAGGGGAAGGGATTTAGTTCCGATCGGCATACCTAATGCTTGGAGCTTTGTTCTTTGTTCGAAGTTGCCAGTATGATCCTCGCAATAAAACCGCAAAAGTCAAAGCCGGTGTTGTAAAAAAATGATTATTGAACAGATTACAGTCACTGCTTTTCAGCAGCACACACGCATCGTGGGTTGCGAAGACACAAAACAAGCCATTTGTATTGATCCTGGCGATGATTCGGAAGCAATCGTCGAACGAATAGACGGCCTTGGCTTAAACCTTCAGGCAATCGCGATCACACATGCGCATCTCGATCATGTCGGTGGAGTGGCCGCACTGAAAAGGTTAAAACCAGAAGCAAAGGTTACGATTCACCCGGAGGATGAATTCATCTACCAGGCGCTGCCAGAACAACCGGCCTGGATTGGAATACCTCGCGCTCAATGGGCTGCGTTGGGTTTTGATTTTGAAGAACCTCCAAAAGTTGATGAGTACTGGAGCGACGGTCAGAAGTATTTTGTGGGAAACATTGAGATGCAAGTGCTTCATTGCCCGGGCCACACGCCGGGACATGTGGTTTTGTTTGCTCCGGCAGAACGCAAGGTCTTTGTGGGAGACGTTTTGTTTGCGGGCTCGATTGGAAGGACCGATTTGCCTGGAGGCTCAATGGAGCAGTTGTTGAGTTCAATTCACAACAAACTGATGACGTTAGGCGATGATGTAGAAGTCTATTCGGGGCACGGACCCGTAACAACGATCGGCGAGGAACGCCTCACGAACCCGTTTTTGATTGGTGGCCACCAACTTGGACGGGGAAGGTTCTAAACATTTTTCATTGATCATTGGACATTTATCATTTGTCATTTTTACGCTTACAGAATCGAGGCGACCCGACGCTACTGCGTGACGGTACTGACTGCTGTGCCCAAGAGCTCCTTTGGCAAGTGGCCTCTAAAGCAATAT
>JBKPQV010000078.1:0-2831 GCA_046734235.1 Acidobacteriota bacterium | reverse complement strand
GAACTAGGACATATTTATGACGGAAGCTTTGAGGAGATTATAGGCTACCGCCCGGATACGATCTTCGGTTGGCAAGTAAAGGGCTCATCCCAGGTTGAAATTGGTATTGATCCAAATGTTAGTCATAGCGGAGCCCGGAGTCTTCGTTATGCGTTTCTGGTGCGAAACCAACTGGATGCTGTTTTGACCACCCAATTAGTTCCAGTAGAACCAAATACAACCTACGACTTTGAATGCTTTGTGCGAACCACGAAACTGCAAACTGGTGGTCCACCTCTAGTCCAGATTGTTGATGCAAACTCTGGAACCCAGTTGGTTGCGTCGGATGCTGCGCCGACCGGCGATAATGATTGGACTCGGATTTCACTCTCGTTCAAAACAAGTGACAAGACAGAAGCGATAACTTTGAAGATTACCCGAGCGTCTTGTGGGGAAGACAAGATTTGCCCGATTTTTGGAACCGTTTGGTATGACGACTTCAGTCTCAACCGACACAACTAGTGTCGTAATTACGGAAAGCGCCTCGCTCCCTGCTGAGAAGGGCTCGAGGGAGCACGTTAGTTACCGGATCAAACATACTCTGGCGAGTAGGTTTGTGTTTCTTATCATTTGCGTTGCTATTGTGCTTTCTGCTTTGGCATTCGGCACAGTGCACTACTGGGCGCTCACTTTATTCAATCTAGGCGGTCTGACGATTCTCGTTCTTTGGGTAATCGACGGTTGGCAGTTGGGAACGGTACGAGTCAGCCGGAACATACTTCAGTTGCCGCTATTGGCAAGCCTGGTACTTGGAGTAGTTCAACTTCTGCCACTCCGGAGCATGAGTGGAGCCGGGTTATCAATTGGAGTCACCCAGGCGCTGTCGCTTGATCCAAACGCTACCCGGTTGGTTCTGATTCAGCTCTCGACGCTGTTGATTTACTTTGCGGCGGCGTTGGTCTTCATCGACACGCCACACCGCTTACACTTGTTAGTAAGAACTATATCAATCTTTGGCTTCGCCCTTGCTCTGTTTGGGCTGACACAATCGTTTACAAGTCCGACAAAGGTTTTCTGGGTACGCGAACTCACTCAGAGCACCGCCTTTGGTCCATTCATAAATCGCCACCATTTCGCTGGCTACATGGAACTGACCATAGCATTACCCCTGGGTCTTTTATTTGCGGGTTCGGTCGATAAAGAAAAACGTTTGTTGTATCTCTTTGCAGCAGGTCTAATGGGGATTGCTTTGGTAATGACGAGTTCCCGCGGAGGCATCATCAGTCTTGTCGCCGAGATTTTGTTCTTTGTTGTCGTGACTTCGCTGTGGCGACCAAATAGCAATGAAAGGCACTCGCGACAGGGTAGATTGAAAGGAGTGTTAATCAGGGTGGGGCTCGGTGCGTCATTGCTGGTTGCATTATTTATCGGCGTGCTTGCGTTTGGCGGAGAATTCTCGATAACGAGATTTATCGACAGTGTTAATACCGATGACCCTACAACTGGACGAGCGCACTTTTGGTCTGTCACTTTAGACATCATTAAAGCTCACCCATTGATTGGGACCGGGTTGGGAGCATTTGGAGTTGTTTATACCCACTATGATTCTCGTAACGGACTCTTCCGCCTGGAGCAGGCCCACAACGATTACCTGCAGGTTCTCTCGGACGGTGGTGTAATCGGAGCCTTGATTGCGTTGTGTTTTGTCGCCTTGCTGTTTCGGCGCGCATTTGTGCGGATGCGTTCAGAAGATGACTTCAGGCGTGGGATTGCATTGGCAGCGCTCGGAGGATGTTTCGCGGTCCTGGTTCACAGTATGTTCGACTTCACTCTTCATACAACTTCGAATGCTCTATTGTTTCTGATCCTGGCTGCATTGGCTACGTTGAATGGTCGGGTCGAAGAAGTCACACAGAAAAAAAGAAGAAGAAGGCGAAGCAGCAGGACAGGTGACGAACAGTTGTTGATTAATAGTTAAAAAGTATAGTGGGTCGTATTAGGTCGTACGGGTCCTATTCTTGTAGACTCCTAACACCCATAAAAGGAGATGCCAACCCGTGGCTTCGGCAGCCTCTGCAAAAACTGATAAAAAAGAAAACATACCCTCGAGTGAAGCGACTTCTATCCCAGGACTTTGTCTAACTGCTGCGCTGAAACATGGGAAAGACAAAGCGCTCAATCACCGCGTAGATGGCAAGTGGATCAATATCCCAGCCACGGAATTTGTCGAGCGGATAAAGAACGTTGCACTTGGTCTCGCGGCTCTGGGAATTAGGCCCGGCGATCGCGTCGCACTGCTTTCAGAGAATCGACCGGAATGGTCAATTGCTGATATGGCGATTCTCAGTTTAGGGGCTATTAACGTTCCTATCTACACAACTCAAGCTGTCGAACAGATTGAGTACATCCTCGCCGATTCCGGACCGCGGGCCATATTCATTTCCAGCAAAAAACTATACCGGCACGCTGGTCCAGCACTTACAAACCGCGCTTTAGAACATCTGATCTTCTTTGAGACGGAAGTAGCGGAGGAAGTTGAGCGAGGACTATCTCTTGAAGAGCTCGAAAAGACCGGATCACTTCAATCGAGCGAGCGACCTGAAGCCTTCGACGCCTATCTTCACGGTATCAGGCCTCACGACCTGGCGACGATAATTTACACATCAGGCACTACTGGCGAGCCAAAGGGTGTGATGTTGACCCACAATAACTTCATGTCGAACGTGCTCTCGATCACTGCGGGCTTGCCAATCGGTTCTACCGACGTTGCTCTCTCGGTTCTCCCCTTATCACACATTTTTGAGCGAGCTGGATTCTACGTTTTTGTCTACAACGGCCTTTGTGTCTATTAC
>JBKPQV010000077.1:0-16434 GCA_046734235.1 Acidobacteriota bacterium | reverse complement strand
GAGTAAGTGTAGACATACGCGGTCGGTGTATCGGACAAGGCACCATAAACTTCAACGGTGCGATCAGGCGGAGCGCCGGTTACAGGATCAATCCCCACAGCGAGAGCCGGATTTGGCGGATAACTAAATGGTGAAGTCGATGTGCCTAAAGTGTAAAGAATCTGGCCACCGGCGAATGGTGTTCCAAAGTCTTGTGTTGAAGTTCCACAACAGATAGCGAAACGGGCAAAGAAAGGTGGATTGCCACGCGTATTTGTAAACACGACTTCAGGAATACGGTTGTAACTTATTCCAAAGCCGCCACGTAAAACGAGCTTCTGCTCCAGACCAAAAGCCTTCGGGCTGTAGGCAAATCCCAATCGAGGCGCAAAGTTATTTCGATCTGGGTCATAAAGGTCGGTGGTAGGCACAACCTTCGAACCGGTTAATCCTCCATTTGGCCCAAACACGAAGTTGGCGACCTTGTTATCTTTCTCTGAAAGTACGTTGAAGTACTCGTAACGGAGACCGATATTCACCGTAAGGTTAGGTCGCACCTTCCAATCATCCTGAATGAAGAGACCGTAACCGCCAGAACGAAAATGTCTTTGCGCATCGGCTGTCCCACCTGTTCGTGGATCAGCATTGATTTGATAAAAGAGCGGAGCGTCGTTCGCGAAATTGAAAAGTCCGCCAAACGAATAAAGGGGACGAGATGCTCCGTTGAGATTGTCGTTGTTCAATTCCTTCCGATATTCGCCGCCAAACTTAAGCGCATGGCTACCGTGGACCTTGCTAACGACGTCGCGAAACTCAAACGTTTTTTCGGCGAAAATTCCAGGCGTAGTTTCCGCCTGGTTCGCTCCGAAACGGATCCGATCCGTCTTCAGAAGACTTTCAATCTCTACCCTGGGAATACCGAAGTTAGTTTCTCTCGACGACTGAATTTCGTTATACGAAAACTGGGTGAAGTTGAAACGCGCCTCGTTTAAGAGTGTTGACGAAAGTATTCGATTGTAGAGAAAAGTTAGGGCGGTGTTGTGTGGTGTGCTCGTTATGTCAGCTTGCGGCCTTGCGCCAGCGGCGGAATCACTGCCGATGGAGAAGTTGCGGGTTAAATAGGTGCTGAACGCAAACTGGTCCTTCGCATTGGGAGTAAAGTCAAGGCGCACATTGTATTGATTCGGCTTGTTCACAGCCGGCCCCGCGATGATCACTTTTTGAAGGTCGGGAATCCCATCTAATCCGCCGCCTGCAAGATTTCCCAAACTAACGTACTGGCCCAGTGAGCCAGTTGGTGAACCAACATCCAGCCCTTGGCCGATCACCTGGCACGCACCATTAACGTCGGCACATGTCGACTGGACTACACCGCCTATCCGAGGTTGAATCAGGGCATCCTGTAGAATGCGGGCGCTAACACCACCGGGTCGAACAGCTATGATGTTTTGACGGAATTGCGGGGTCTCTACGTAGTGAACGGAAGTATTAGTCGAGTTCTCTCGCAAGCCTTCGTACGAAAAGAAGAAAAACGATTTATTCTTGCCGCCAATCGTTGTTGGTCCACCTTCGCCAAATCGTGGCAAATAGAGTGGGCCGCCAATGCTTCCTCCAAACTGTGTAAACTTACGTTCGACGCGTTCCAACTGTCCGCGTCCAAAATCGTTTCGATACTTATTAAAAGCGTTCAGTTTTGGGCTGTCGTATTTCAGAAAGGCACTGCCATGAAAATCGTTCGTTCCGTTTTGGGAAACAACCTTGATTTGCGCTCCGGAGTTTCGGCCGTCTTCAGCTGAATAGGTAGAAGACGAGATCTGAATTTCTTTTACAGATTCCTGGTTTGGAGTAACAACCGCTGCACCACCATGCGTAAGGCTGTTAACACTCACGCCATCGATCTGAAAATTGTTCGCTGAGATGCGCTGGCCGTTAGCCGATATTTGAGGTTGATTCTCTGCCTGAAAAATGGATTTACTCGAGCCACCGGGACCAGTGTCAGTTCCGGCGTTCGGCAGGCCGGCCGAGTTGCCATTGCCGCTACGTGCTGAGTCACCAAAGATCCCTGGCGTCAATCGTGCCAACTCGTATGGATCACGTCCGACCTGTGGCAGGCGCTTGATTTCCTGTTCAGTAATGCCCCGATTAACGTTCGCACTTTCCGTTTCTAATGCTGCTGTTGCTTCGTCCGTAATCGTGACCGTGGCGGTGACATCTCCTGTTTCGAGAACCACGTTCACTGCTTGGACTGTTTCTGCTTCAACAGAAACATTTTCCAGGATGGAGCGCTTGTACCCTTCTTTTTCGGCGACCACCGTGTACTTGCCTGGTGCTAGCCCACTGATCCTGTAAAACCCTTCATCGTTGGTAGTCGCATCCTGCGACTTACCGGTCCCAGAATCAGTGAGCTTAACCTTAACGCTGGGTACAAGGGACCCCGACGCATCAGTTACTGTTCCTTGAATACTAGCTTTGAACTGAGCGTTGACGGCTATCGCACAAAAAAGAATTACAAAGCTGGAAATGAAAATACGAAGAGAAGACAGTGAATACATGTCGGCAGGACCTCTCTGAACAGTTCGTTGAAGACTTCTTCCCTAAGTTCTAGTGAAGAAATCAATGAGGGAGACACTAATCGGGGGATTTCAGATAAAGGCACAAAATTCGGTAATTGCGATCGGACGAAAACGCAATAGGGATGATCTGTTAATAGCACGAAAAAGCGCAAAACTCCAAATCGGAATTGGACCTATCTCTGTGTCTCTGTGTTCTCTGTGCCTGTGTTGAATTGTAGTTTTGATCTCTAAGGCCTGGACTTAACACAGAGGCGCAGAGAACACATAGACACAGAGAAGCATCTCGGATCGCTACCCACACGCACTCACCCTGGGTTACGATCAGCTTCCAGATATGCCTGACTTCAACGAAACATCTTCCCTCCTGGTCTCGACTGCCAACTCGTTGCATGCCCGTGGCTGGTTGTTGGGAACAAGCGGAAACCTCAGCGCAGTAGTTGACCGCGATCCCCTCAGACTTGCAATTACTCCGAGCGGAGCCGACAAAGGTGAACTCGAAGTAGAACAAATTCTCCTGGTGGATGAGAACTGCAAGATCATCAACGAGAAAGAAGGAAAACCTTCTGATGAAAGCCCGCTGCACGTTCGTGTTGTAAAGGCACGTAACGCAGGGTCAGTGCTTCATACACATTCCGTTTGGTCGACGTTACTTTCGCAACGCCATTTCAATAATGGTGGCCTATTCATAGAAGGCTACGAAATGTTGAAAGGACTACGAGGTGTTACTACGCATCAGCATCGGGAATGGATTCCAATTATTGAGAACTCCCAGGACATGCCAATGCTTGCAGAAACCCTAAATGGAGTATTATTCAAATATCCCGACGCGCACGCGGTTTTGTTGGATCGTCATGGTCTCTACACCTGGGGACAGGATCTCAAAGAGGCAAAACGACACGTAGAGATTCTGGAGTTCTTGTTTGAAGCAGTCTGACGTAGCGAGTAAGCTTTCGCTAACAGGAAAGATTAATGGCTGTAGTAACACTTACAAAAAACAATTCGACTTTTGCTGAGGAGCGTTTAATTCGCGAATGCCTGCAACCTTTCGGCATCGACTACGAACAATGGCACCCTTCGCATGAATTAGCGGCCGATGCATCCAACGAAGAAATACTCAGTGCTTACGCAAAAGAGATAGATGCGTTGAAGGAGCGTGGCGGCTATGTAACCGCAGACGTGATCAATGTCACCCCCGAAACTCCCGGTTTGGATGAAATGCTAGCCAAATTTGATAAGGAGCATTGGCACGACGAAGATGAGGTGAGGTTCGTGATTTCGGGTCATGGCTTGTTTCACATCCACCATGATAATGAGGTGGCAGCTATTCAGGTGGAGGCAGGCGACCTTATCCGCGTACCAAGAGGCACAAAGCACTGGTTCAACCTTTGCTCGGATAAACACATTCGCGCAATTCGTCTATTCCAGGACGCAAGCGGTTGGACACCACAATATACTGATAGCAAGGTTGATCGAAACTACCAGCCTCTTTGTCTGGGTCCCGCCTATTTTGACCGCCGCGCCTGACAGTTCTCATGACTCAGCCTCGAGCATTTCTCCTCGATATTGAAGGCACCACAACTCCGATTTCCTTTGTTCACGAAGTGCTGTTTCCCTACGCAAGAGAGAATTTTGAATCATACCTGTCGTTACATAACGAATCACCCGAAGTAAAAATTGATCTCAGTAACCTTAAGAACGAACATAGCAAAGATATCCACGAGGGGGATCCTCCCCCGCTGATAACTCCGTACGTCTACTGGCTAATAGATCAGGATCGAAAATCACCGGCTCTTAAGTCACTCCAGGGCAAAATCTGGGAGCACGGATATAAAGACGGAACTTTGAAGTCTCCAATCTTTCCGGATGTTCTTCCGGCGATCGAACGCTGGCACCACTTAGGAATAAGCACAAACATCTTTTCCTCCGGCAGTGTACTCGCACAGAAACTTCTGTTTGCACATAGTGAGGTCGGGGATCTTACCAGGCTGATCAGTAATTATTTCGACACTGGAGTTGGGAAAAAGATTGAGCAAAGCAGTTACGAAAAGATTAGCGCGTCGATGGAAGTCGATGTCAAACACATTTGCTTTATTTCCGATGTGGTTGATGAATTAGATGCTGCTGCCGAAGCCGGAATGGCGACCTTGCTTTGCATTCGGCCCGGAAACCATCCACAGAGATCGACGACGCGGCACCGCATAATCACGTCGTTCGATGAGATCGTTCCGTAGGTGCTTGGAAAATCTCAGATCGCAAATTTGAGATCTCACAACTAGAGAGGGTCGAGATCTTCAGGATAAGAGACTTTCCGTGTTGGGATTCAGAAACTCTAGGCACAAGGATGACTTGGGCAGTCAGAGGTGTCTGGAGTTGGTTGTTTTGCGGGCCCTTCAGTTCCGTACGATGTAATCAAAACAACCGACCCTACTATCACCGCAGCACCAACCAGCATACGAACTGTTATCGGTTCGCTTGCAATCAACCAACCTAAAAACACCGCGACTACAGGATTCACGTAGGCATAAGTTGCAGCCTGAGCTGGAGCGACCTTGCGCAATAACCAACTATAAGCAGTGAAAGCAACCAGGGACCCAAACACTACCAAATAACTAAGCGCTGCAATCGACATCCATGATGTCTGCCCAATATTTAGTCGCTTGAAATCGCCCAAGATAGCTCCCATCAACAGCAATAAGCTTCCACCTGCGAGCATCTGCATTGCCGAAGCCATCCACGGCGAGTTTTTAGTAGGGCGACGATTGGAATAAACAGAGCCACTGGCCCAGGCGAACCCCGACGCCAAAACAACCGCAGTTCCAACCCAGCTCATAGCCGAAGCTACTCCGCCTTGAACACCACCGCTCACTAGAATAGCGACGCCCGCCAAACCGATCAGAACACCAATGATTACTTTTGTGCTGGGTCGTTTGCGACTCAATGCCCAATTCAACATAACAACCCAAAGTGGTTCAGTTGCGACAAGCAACGCGGCCAATCCTGACGGAACATATTTCTCCGCCCACGTAACGCCGCCGTTGCCACAAAGCAAGAGCAACGCGCCGACGGCAAACGCCCGCCGCCATTCTGCAAAGGAAGGTCTGACGGTTCCACGCAAGGTAGACCACGTAAACAGAATGGCGCCTGCGGTCAGGAACCTCGTCGCGGCCATCAGGAATGGAGGCAGAGTTTCGATTGCGTAGCGAATAGCAAGGTAAGTAGAACCCCAGATTAGATAGATCGCTGCAAAAGCGAAGATAATCAGAGCGCGCGATGAATGTGAGGCAGCAACTTGGGTATTTGCGGATTCTGCCGGGTGATATTCTGTCGCAACTTTTCGCTCGGGACTCGCCATGCCATCCATTCAACAGTGGTTCCTTTGCAAGAACGTGTCATTACTGTTTTGAAAAACAAGTTGGAAGGCAGAGCGTACCTTAGAATCCATTTTCTTACAGCAGTACTCATGATCTCCTTGGAGTGCAGTAACCTGGTACCGCTTTGGTACTGGGCTTCTAAAGATTGAGTTCTGGAAATGCTCTATGAGTCTCGCTGTGACAAAGCGGTGCCAGGTCACCGCACTGCAAGGAAGGGCCCCACCAATCGTGGGCGCCCTCTTGGTTTTGCGGCTTAGCGTTTAACGAAAGGAGTAACTGTAGTGCTGAACTGGAGGGGGCCTAAACTAATGTTCACGACCTTTACCAGGTAGGTCCCACCACCAGAGTTAGGAACATTCAAAACAGCAATTCCTCCGCTTGCGTCAGCGGTTGCAATCGTTAACCCTGATGGATTCACCACCAGCAACTTGAATGGTAGGTTCAAACTCGACTCCGCCAGGATTGTGAACTCTTGAGAATTAGCTGGCGGCTGATACGCAATCGTCAAAGTTTGCGCAGCGTTTGCATTCCCCGAGCTATTCGCTGTAGTACCAGGGCCAGACGCGGGCTGCGAATTCGAGGCGGAATTTTCCAGAGTGAGACAATCGAGATAAATGACCCCACTCATATTCTTTATTTCCAAAGTGTGACTACCGGATGTAAGTCCCGCGTAGCTTACCTTGTATGCAGGGCTGATATCCGGCGCCTGCGTGCTCCCACTACCAGCGTAGTTAATTGTTCCTTTTAAGACTCCATCGAGATAGACATCTGCAGTTCCGCCTTTACTGCTCTTCGCAAACGAATAGGTGATCGATCCCGTATTGTTTGCCGGAACTGCGAAGTCGAGACGCGCAAAATGTTGGCCACCGTTACCAGCATGATAACGGAAATGGCCCCCCGACGCGCTGCTATAGCTTTGCAGATGCCAACCACCCGAATACGCAATTCGAGAATCGTCATCTTCGATAGTTGTTGTGGTTGGTGTTGGAGTTGGAGTCGGGGAAGGTGCTGATCGTTCAACATCCACCTTAAACTGCGCTGTGTTTGAACTGAGTTTACCGCGCGAATCCGTCACGACTAATCTGACGATGTACTCACCAGCGTCCTGGAATGTGTGTTGGATTGTCGGTGTGGTTTGACTGACGTCGTCGTTGCCGTCGCCAAAGTTGAAAGTGTACTTGCTTATCGTATCGATTGAATCTGAGTCTGAAGAGCCACTCGCGTCAAATTGCACCGTGAGAGGTTCAATTCCTTCGTCCGTGTTTGCTGTTAGCGCTGCAAGCGGCGCAGTGTTTGGCAAACAAAGATTTGCAGGACGCAAGGAGTAGCTTCCAGCGCCTGTGCTGTCAGGTATTGTTTCATTGGTGCCGCCTGTCCCAGGCAGAGCCGATGGTGGCGAAAGCCTGACGCTACCGGCAATACTTGTAATCGCCTGGCCTGGAGCCGGGTCACCAATCGCCGACTTTGGCAGCACTAAGGTAATAGTTCCATCAGCACTCACCTTGCTTGTCGGATCTAGATTACCGATTGTTGAGAATACGCGACTCGCTCCCTGGAAAACGCCCGTACTCCCATAAGTAAATGCTGGTGCTGCGCCATCGGAGGTAATCATTGATACAAACCAATCCTCCTGTGGTCCCACGACCGCGTTGCCCGGCGGAGCCTGAGGTGCACCAAACCTGACAGCCCAACGGAATCCAGGCGGAATTGTTGTTAGATTCGCCACCTTCAATGTAAATACCAGTTTGCCCGACAATGATTCCGGTTCCGAGATAGAAACCGAGGTGATGTCGTGTTGGGCTAGCGTATCGCTGGCATCTCCAGTTGGATCCGCGATGACCTGCACTCCAGGTAACGCACATGATCCAGTGAGTTCGAGGCGTGGACCAACGCTTAAGGTCACCAGGTTGCTGCCCATACCTTCGCCGAGTGAATTAACGGCAGTAATCTTGTATGTATAGTTAACAACCGCGACATCGCCGCTGCGATCGTTGTAAGAGGTCTTACCGCCCTCGGTTTGTCCGATCAAACTTAGAGTGTTTGGAGATGTACCGCGATAAATCTTGTAACCGGTTATTTGTGCGCCTCCATTATCGGGAACTCTCCAACGGAGGTACGAAGCCATGTCATCGCGTCGACCATTCAAGCACGGCCGCTGCGGTGCCGCTGGTTCTACTGGATCGTATTGAGCAAAGAGACCTTTGCCACCCGACTGCCGGGCAATTGTTGCTTTAGCACTGAATGAATTCGGCGGCCCTGAAACACAACCTTCAACACAACCATCGGCAAAGCCATAAATTGCCCTGCCCTTTTCGTCCATTGTCATGCCATTGAAATCGAGAAGATTGCGCAATGGATTGTTGCCACCCTGGTTCCAGATTCCTGCTTCACGTTGAACAGGATCGTTTGGAGTAGCGTTTACCGTTACCCAGGTTTTGCCGCCGTCATATGTATGAGCGATAAAGGCGTACCACGTTCCGCGAAACGCAGCGGCTTGATGGTCACCTGGTTCCGTAGTACCAATGAATCCGACAGCGGCGCGATTTGGATCACCAGCAACAACAGCAGGAAACACCGCATTGCGTATACCCTGCGGCACACCAATGTCCGTGTCGTTGGCCCAAGAGCGACCTTTATCCTTGCTAACAGCAACGCGCACGTGTCCACCATCAGATTCACCACTAATGTATGAAAAGTACACTGTGCCATCAGTCGCGATGCCTACTGATGGATCAAGAATTCCCGGAGGAGGCTTAGCCGCAAAGTTCGCGCCTTGAACCTTTCGCACAGTCCACGTGAGTCCGGCATCTTCGGAGACTGAGACAGCCTGCACGTTGTTGCAGCCACGAATTGGAACGTAAACGGTTCCGTCCGGTGCTACCTTTGGATGTCCGTGAATACCACCGCAACCATCGAGTGGAGTATGAATCGGTAGCGAGCGGTTAAAACTGAGACCTCCGGT
Source organism: Acidobacteriota bacterium (assembly GCA_046734235.1). Lineage (GTDB taxonomy): Bacteria > Acidobacteriota > Blastocatellia > Pyrinomonadales > Pyrinomonadaceae > PSRF01. The sequence goes on along the minus strand of JBKPQV010000077.1, from coordinate 7,549 downwards.
ATCACTCCGCGAACAAAAAGCGGTGACACCAGCTTGAGCGCAATAATAGACGGCACTTCCCTTGTTAATGTCGTTGCCAAGCGGCACCGATGCTGGATATGGACCAGCACCAACGCTTTGGTGATCGTAACTGCCGTCGGGTGGATTAAGTTGAGCAGGGGTCCACGATGCCCCGTCATCATCCGTATAGGCCATCAAACTGTTCAGTCCAATGAGAACGGGTGATGCTGGCGGAACTATGCTATTAAGTTGTGAAACGAAAGTACGGTTTGTCCGCGGGTCGGTGTAGAGGATCGGATCAAGCGATTTCTTGCTTGTCAGAATGTATGAGACATCTTCCCAGTTTGCGTCGCACGCACCTGAAACCGATCCTGCTGGTTGGATATCTTCCGGAAAAGTGACGCGCAGGGTTTGTAATCCAGAAATGAACATAGCGCGATGGGTTGAGTTGTTGTAGCCAACGGTTGGCTCACCCGCGCTTTCACCCATTCCCGGACCAGGTGAATAGTTGTAATAGCGCGGAGCGATACCGGAGAATGGTGGCGGCGGTGGCGGTGGTACAGGTGCCGATTCGAGGGAAATCTTAGCAGTGTAACTTTGAGCCGTACTAATGAACGGTACCACGCGGACGAAGTAATGACTTTGCCCTGCGGAAATACTATTGAGCGGAACCGTAATCACTTCAGGATTGCCACCACCATTTGCGCCATGAGCTGGATAAGTGCGGTCGTCTGGATTGTCGACAAGAAAGATATCAAGGTCTTGACCGCCCGTAACATCACTCCAGGAGACTTCAATCTTGATGAAGTCGCTGCCATGGGCCTCTTTGTATGCTTGGGGAATATCGACGGTCAGGGCGAAGTCTTCGCAGGGATTAGCTTCGTTGCAGTCCACCGGCCCAGCAGCCGAATCGGTTGAATTAGTTGGTATGATAAATGGTCCACCCGTGTAGGTGATCGAAGTTGTACCAGGAGACAAAGTTCCAGTCGCGGGTGTGGTCGATAGCGGTATTGATGCTGTCTTTGCTAACGATCTAAATGAGTTTTGTGAAAGAAGAAGACCACACGTGATCAGAACAAGAATGGCCGGCCAAACAGTGCTACTCAACCTGGTGCGTAGAAAAAGTTTGTACATTACTGGGCTCCCTCTCAAATCTGGCGAGATAACAACAAGTACAGGCTAAAGGAGACGGGTTGAGGGATTCTTGAGAAATACTTGAGTCGATAGTAGAAGCCAGAAAATCGGATTTTGAAGGGAAATTAAAGGGTATTCCGTAGTTGAGGAAGCCTAATTTTAACCGAGGAAACTATGACCAGACGTCCAATACCGATACTTATCGTCAGTCTCGGCTTCATCTTGATCGGAGTTGGCAGTTTGTTAAAGGCCGTTTGGCCACTTATTCAGGAAGGCTCCGCTATCAGCCGCCACAATTTGATGGATAGCGGTCTCGTTTTAGTCAGTGGGGTTCTCGCACTACTTAGCGGGGTCTACATGCTAAAAAAAGCGAGTTGGGCACGCTGGCTTTGCATTATTTGGATGGCGTTACATGTCCTGCTGAGCTTCTTTCACACGCCTTTCGAACTGGCGGTACATTCGGCAATGCTCATCGTGTTGCTCATAATTCTCTGTGGACCAAGTGGATCGAGATATTTTCGCTCAGGTGTAGAGTGAGTCACTGCCGTAGCACGTACATTTGCATAGATGAAGATGTCAATGAAAATCGGGATTAACAAAGGATAGGCTTAGCGTTGCTGGTTTTGCTTAAGTAACTCCGACCAGTTCAAAGTCACCTGTATCGGAGCGGAATGTAAGGACGCAACGCTTTTCACTACAATAAACTTTTGACCATCGGCTGCGGCGTCATATTCGAGTAGGTCGTAAGCCTCGAAAAGAGGTGTCGGACTTCCTACCGGCAGACTGTCACTGCTATTAAAGGGTGCTGCCATTACATGCCCGTCAGAACTTACGTAAAACAATTCCCGACCACTACCACTCCAACGTGGTCCACTCCCACCTGACACTGAGACGCGAAACTTTTCTTTGGGATTATCAAAGCGAGCCAAATAAACTTCAGTAGATCCCGACTCATCACTATTGAACGCCACAAATTTCCCATCCGGAGAAAACTTACAGCCCCACTCACTTGCAGGACTTTGCAGAAAAGGAAAAGGCTTTCGATCGCCTCCGAGCGGCAAAACCCAGGCGTCGCGTTGCATCGTTGGCTCATTTAACGAATAGATCAGATAACGCCCGTCTGCGGACCAATCCGAAATCCCAATGAATCCCTTTTCGACTGGCGATTCACCTTCGCCATTGACATCGTTAATATCCTTTATTCGCAACGTCGACTTGCCGTTGGTGAAATACGCGATTCGCTTCCCATCAGGTGACCAAAAAGGGTCTGCGTCATCACGTGGACCAAAGGCAAAACGATTGCGTCCACCATTAATGTCATAAATCCAGATGTCGCCTGAGCCAGTTTGCGTATCGCTAATCGTTACTGCGATCTGTTTTTCGTTCGGAGACAACGCAACCGTTGAAAAGCGATCCAAACCACCGACCTTTCCTAACTCCCTCCCACTTCGATCAACCCAGGTGAGGTTCGTTTGTTGCGTGTCCGATGCGTACACCAGTGTCCCACTCTGCGAAACTGAGAATTCTGCAAATCCCGTCTTATCAAAATAAGGAATGCGTTCAGCTAACATTCGAGGCTCGCCCGTTAGTGACATCGAGTTCGCGTCAAATGGTTGGGCCACCAAAGCACCTTCGCGGACAAATAGGAGAAATCCTGGAGACGCATATTCAACGCGAGTCTTGCTCATCGGCGCGATCAACTTTACATCTCTTGAGCCAACTGAACCGGCGTAAAAACCGTAAAGCTCCTTCGTCTCACCAAGCCCATAAAAGATAAAGTTCCGGCTTTGTGACAAAAACGATACCCACTGTGGTTCCACCCGGTTGAGTGTAACCTTCGAAGTACTGCCGTTTGCCGCATTAACCTCATAGAGCAGCGTTCCACTGTCGCCCTCAAATGCAGGGAATAAAATTGTTCCATCCGACCCCCAAGCCCCGTTAGTATCGTGTTTGGGTGCATCACAAATCGTCTGCACTGGTCCGCCATTAATATCAATCTTCTTCAACTTACCTTCTGCAAAAAACGCAACGTAGCGACTATCCGGCGACCAAAACGGGGAATAAGCTCGCTCTGAACCTTGCAAAGCACGGACCGAAAGTTGATCCAGTGATCGCAAATAGACACGCCGCTGACCCTCCGATTCAGCAATAAAAGCTACTTGTTTGCCATCCGGCGACACGCTGATGTTGTGCTGTTCGACATCAATTACCATCCAGGTTTTTTCGGGGATAATTACCGAAAATTTAACGACCTCCTTCGCATCTGAGCTCGCATTGAAATACTTGACGGCGAAAAATGCCAATACCCCCAACATCATCAAAACGAGTGCCGCGACCAGCATTTGTAACCAACGTGGCTTCGCGGTAATGAGGTGCTTATCCGTGTCAACAGCCGAAAGCAAACTGGCTTCGCCAGAACGCAGCGACTGCGCAGTAAGAGCTTCAATCGCAAAGGCGAGGTCGTTTGCAGAGTGAAAACGCTGGCCTGGATTCTTTTCTAAGCAGCGGAAAACTATGCGTTCCAATGATGGCGAGACGTTCTTGTTGGTTTCCGACAAATCAGGAGGGTCTTCGCGAAGAATTGCGCTCATTGTTTCGGCGGATGACTCCCCGCGGAATGCTCGCTTTCCCGCGATCATTTCGTAAAGGATGGCACCGAGAGAAAAGATATCCGAACGCTGATCAGCAATACGGCCTTTCAACTGTTCGGGCGACATATAACCCAGCGTTCCCATTACAGTGCCAGGATCTGTATTTACTTTTCTCGTAGGAATATCCGTTTGAAGTTCTGAGCTTTCGTAGGTAGAGCTTAACTTCGCGAGGCCAAAGTCAAGAATCTTCACTCGACCATCATCGGTAATAAATACGTTTTCTGGTTTGATGTCGCGATGAATGATCCCTTTTTCGTGCGCTGCCCCCAAACCAATCGCTAGTTGAAAAGCATAATCGAGAGCTTTACGTTGAGACAGTGCGCCATTCTGCAGAAGTTCACGAAGTGTTTCGCCTTGTAGGAGTTCGGAAGCAATATATGGCGAGCCACCGTGAGTGCCAATGTGGTATATGACAAGTATGTTCGGATGATTAAGCGAACCGGCAGCTTGCGCTTCTTGTTCAAATCTCCTTAGTCGTTCCGAACTTGAGGCAAATGCCGGAGGCAATACCTTGATTGCAACATCGCGACCCAGTTTTGTATCGCGGGCACGCCAAACTTCTCCCATACCTCCTTCGCCAATCTTGGAAATGACTGTGTAGTCGCCAATCGCAGTGTTGGGAGAAATGACAGCCGTCATCTTGGGTTGGGATCGACTTTATGTACTCAGATCTGCCAACTATTTCATTTCGCTGACACAAAAAAGTGTGTTCTGACCTCGCAGGAATATTTCGCCTCCTGCAATTACAGGAGAAGCAATGAATACCTGGTTTTCTAGTGTGTTTGTGGCCAGTACCTCAAACTTTTCGCCCATCTTCAGGACAACTACATCGCCATCTTCCGTTGCTTGATACAACTTTCCGTTAGCAGCTACCGGCGACGCTTTGATGTTAGAGGCCTTTGGTAGACGAGTCTGCGAATAGTAGGGCACTCCTGTAGTTGCATTGAAAGCGCTAACCATGCCGTTATCTGTTACAACGTAAAGTGTATTCTCAAAAAGAACCGGTGACGCGGTATATGAAAGGCCACGTGTCTGACTCCAGAGAATCGAGTCGGAGTTTGTCAGGTCTCCATCGTTCCCTAATTTGATTGCCAGGAGTTTCGGATCACGATAACCACTCATTACGTAGACCGTGCCGTTCTGATGGACGGGCGCAGGAATCACATTTGTTCCCAGACCAGCTAATTCCCAAAGCACCTTTCCAGTCTTGAGATCATAACTACGTACCTTGGCTGTTGCGCTGACGATGATTTGAGTGCGACCCTCAAACTCGACCGCTAGCGGTGTACTCCATGAACTTCGTTCTTCGCGAGTTGCACGCCACAACTCTTTTCCATTGCGCTTATCGAGGGTGACGATAAAAGAACCTGCTTCATGGTCAAAGACCAGGACAAGATTGTTATCTATCAGCAGAGGAGCAACTCCTTCGCCGAACGCTAAACGCATCTTCATCTTGACGTCCAGATCCTTTTCCCAGATCAGTTTTCCATTGAGGTCGAAGCAATAAACGCCTCGGGATCCGAAAAATGCGTAAAGATACTTTCCGTCTGTGACTGGAGAGTTAGAAGCAAAACTTCCGTAAGTGCGGTGGTAACCTTCATGAGGAGCCGAGACTTTTGCCGTTTTTTGCCAAAGAATCTTGCCGGTTTTGCGATCGAGACTCATCACCACAAATTGATGTTCAGGTTGTGGGCCACTGTCGCCACCTGGACCGCGGCCACCGGCTTGTTGCGGTTGAGAGGTCGCATGTGCGGTTACAGTTTTACCGGTTGGAATCGCAGTGGTAAGGAAGATTTTATCTCCCCAGATTATGGGGGTCGAAAAGCCGCGTCCAGGAATCGTGGCCTTCCATTTAATGTTTGTACTGTCGCTCCAGGTGGTGGGCGCATCGCCGCGAGCCATTCCATTAAAAAATGGACCACGCCACTGCGGCCAATGATCAAGCTTTTGGGCCTGTCCAATTACTATGGCAAATAGAGCAAGGGCGCAACTGAGAACAAAAGATTTTCTCACGTGATGTCTCCCCACTGGATTTGTTTAGAAATTACAGGCGCTGATTTTAGAGGAAATTCTTCTCTGTGTCTCTGTGTTCTCTGCGCCTCTGCGTTAAACGGCAGTCTCGGAATCTAAGGCTCAGATTTAACACAGAGACGCAGAGAACACAGAGACACAGAGAAAACCTAGCTAGCCGAAGCAACGCGTAACTTCTCATACCACTTGGTAGATATTGGTGATTCAGCTCCACGGTTGAGAGCAGTATCGGCTCGAGCAAATGCCAGTAACACATCCGAATACCCCGACTGATTGGTTTGACTCCAGGCGTCTGCGAATGCCGCTATCACCTGTGGCATGTAGGAATTGATTCTAAGGAAATCGAGGATCAGATCGTGATTGGCACTGAATGAGTTATGAAGATCAGGCAAATTGTCTCGCAGTGTTTCCGCGAGCTCCATTCGTTCAAACATCAGCCGCGCAACGCAATAAGAAAGCCCTTGTGAATAAGCAGTGACCCGATCATGTTCATCAGGATTAAATGCTGAAGTGGTGGTGATGTTGAAATGATTTAGGAACAACGACGCAATTTGGCCCACCTCTTCCTCAAGAGAATGTTGGAGGCCCGAATGCGTGGCTGTAAGGACGTTTTGGAAAGTGCGCGCCTCTGGTTCCGTTTCTCGAAATCCATTCGGTCCGTACATGGGATGGAGGAATACCGCCGACACCATGGAATTGCCGACCAGTTCGAGCGTTGCTGAAACTGCCCGGTAGACGCCTGCCTGTACGGAAGGGATTAACCAGATCGTTTTTTTGTGGGTGAGGCCGCGACTCTGATAGACGAGCTCACAGGCACGTTCCGCGTAACCTGCAAGCGGAGTTGCCAACACTATGTGACGATTCGTATTGAGTAGGTCTTTCTGCTGCTGACCCGGAGTATCGCGTTCAATCACCGAAACATTGCTTATGCCAAGGCCGGGCAAAATGTCGTGCTGCAGAAACTGGCCAAACTCTCCGTCACCTCCAATAATCAACACGCTTGTTTGATCTATTGCCACGCTCGAGTGTTTTGCGCCCAAACTTGAGAAGAGCGCCACTTAACTAACACAAAGACAACCAACCAGCCAAAGAGAAAATTTGAAGTGATAGTTTCAACGAAGTGCGCCTGGCGTACAGCGACTGGCATTAAAGGGTTAGGGATCAATAGCTGGGGACTCATCAGGAGTGCAAAACATAATGACACTCCGAGCGCCGTTTTCCACCACTTGCCTTTCATCATTTTGATTATTGGGAGCGCGATGAGAGTCCAGAGGATGCCGCGAGCAAATTGAAATGCTGGTAGCCAGGGAGTATCGCTGACGACTGATTTGATTTGACTAAAGAAATCACCGGGATCTGTTCCCTCGTAGTAAGCCTGAACTGCGGGGTTTTTCCAAGCGAGATAGTAGCCAAAGGTGAAATAGATAATCACATAGCAGCAGCCGATGATTGCCAAACGAATGGCCCATTCCTTCCAGGTGAGGATGAGCCAGTTACTTTCGACTGGTCTACTGCCCCGGAGCTTGCCCCAAATGGCGACGGCAATCGCGGAAAAAACAAAGGCAAGAAGCAGTCCCGACAAAACGATCCGGGATAGGAAACCAGGCGGAAGGTGAGTTACAAACACTGCCGTTTCCATCTGCGACATGATTGTCGACACGCCAAAAAGAACTACAAAAATGTAAGCGATTAATTGAAAGCCATAAACGTTTGCTCGAACAATCAGGTAGGAA
>JBKPQV010000076.1:0-12631 GCA_046734235.1 Acidobacteriota bacterium | reverse complement strand
ACGCAATCGCGCGTCCACGATTGAGCCATTGGGGCGAGTCAGCTCCGTCCGATGTGATCTGCCGTTTCACTCGAGGAGAAGGAAAGGATGTTACGTAAAGTTCGTATCTTCCACTTTCGTCAGAAGTAAACGCGACCCAATGCCCGTCTGGGGATATAGTTGGCGCTACCTCGTTAGCTGGAGTCACAATAAACGGGTACGCTTTTTTATCGCCGTTTAAAGGCTGTACCCACAGATCACCTCCTTGCTTGGTTTGAGTGGTGAAAATAATCATCTCTCCATTTGCGGACCAACTCCCTGGTATCACTACGGATAGTTCCGAGGGAAGCTTCTGAGGTTCTGAACTCGCATCAGACGGTTGCAGATAGAGCAAGCTGGCACCTTCGTTGGAAGTGTTGGAAGTGTAAGCAACCTGATTGCCGTCAGGAGACCAGACAAGCGATGAGAAATCTACAGGGCCGCTCGTTAAGCGAGTTCCGATTCCGCGAACCAGGTCATAAAGCCAGAGACTGATGTGCGCGTCTGAACCTCTAACTTTAGTTTGAGTGCGCTTTCCATCGGGCGAAATGCAAACCGATACAAACCCTGCCGGTTCGCCAACGCTTCCAAGTTTGTTTCCTGCGATGGCATCGAACCAGGTAAGTTGAGTTTTCCCTATATCGGACCCATCTTGAAAGATGAGTAAGCCATTATCTGAAAGTGAATACGCTCCAGTCGCTCGATCAGGGTTGAAAAGCACGCGTCCCGCAATCGCCACAGCCTGGCCAGTAGTATGAAGGGTTTTGTTGTCCAGGGGTTGGGCCATCAAATTTCCATCGCGGACGAAGACAAGATAGCCCGGACTCACGTAGATGCCTTCACTGTTCTCTGCGGTTACAAGCTCGACTTTCTGCGTATCCAGGTTAAGGCTATAGATCCCATTCCCTTTCGTGGCTCGTCTCAAGAGTGTCCCGGAGTAAAAAAGTAAACGTCGGCCATCAGGCAGAAAATGCGGATGGCGGTTTGAGATATCTTTCTGATCGACTGTCGTCACCTGGGCGGGTGTTCCACCCGCAGCTGAAATCTTTAACAGTGGTCCAAATGCTCCAGGAGCAAACACAATTACGTTGTTGCTATTCCAGCTTGCTCCCCTACCTTCAGGTGCATCACACAAGGCTTGAACGGTACCTGTAGTGATTTCTACCTTTTTCAGTTTCCTATCTGCAAAGAAACCAACGTAACGGGAGTCGGGAGACCAGAAGGGATATGTAGCCCCGGTCGTGCCCGGCAACGACTGAATAGTCAAACCATCCATTGAGCGCAGCCATAGCTGCTGTCCCTTTCCTTGCGAACTGCTCGCGGCAATCAAGAGCCGCTGGCCATCAGGTGAGAGTGCCAGAGACGAATTGTCTTGATCCAAAATGAGACCACCCTGGTTAAGTGAGGAACGAAGAACAGGCTGAGTATTTGGGGTATGCGATAAATACGACGTTAAAACAGTTAAGAGGGTGATTGCTGCAAGAACCAGCACAATGGCCCACGGCAACACACGATTCAAAATCGGCTGAGGGCGAGCTTTCACAACCGTTGTTTCTTCCGGGCCACCTGTTTGATTGAGCGCGATGCGCGCTTCTCCGATGTCACGCAGTCGTTGCTTTGCATCCTTATTCAAGCACCGACGTAACAGTTGTTGAATCGCATGTGGGGTCTCGTTGGGTATTAAATTCCAGTCAGGCTCCGCACGAACTACCGCAGCCAGGGTGTCAGTCAACGAATCACCAATAAATGTCTGCTTACCAGTGAGCATCTCAAATAGCACGCAGCCAAAGGCCCAGATGTCCGAGCGCTTGTCCACTGTCTTGCCTTTGGCTTGTTCGGGACTCATGTAAGCTGCAGTGCCGAGGATGACTCCAGCTTGAGTACCTTTGATGAGTGTGGGTGAGTGTGAAAGCTCGCTGGGTGTAGGATCTCCTTCCAACACTTTCGCGAGACCGAAATCCAGAACTTTAACTAGGCCTTCCGGCGTGACTTTGACATTCGCAGGTTTAAGATCGCGATGGATAATGTTGCGCTCATGAGCTGCTTCGAGTGCTTCAGCAATTTGTTTAGCAATTGCTAAAGCTTCTTCAACAGAAAACGCCCCTGAAGCAATGCGGTCAGTGAGCGTTGGGCCATCAACCAGTTCCATTACCAATGCCACGGTGTGGTTGGAGTCCTCGAAGCCGTAGATTGCGGCGATGTTTGGGTGATTCAGAGAGGCGAGAACCTGTGCTTCACGTTTGAAGCGCATCAATCGTTCTTCGTCCTGGGCAATGTCAGCGGGAAGTACCTTGATCGCAACCTCACGATTCAATTTCTCATCTCGCGCTCGGTAGACCTCACCCATCCCGCCTGCGCCAATCTTGCAGACAATGGTGTAATGCGCGAGCGTCGAGTTGGGGGAAATTGTTTCGCTCAAGCTCTTATGCTAACTAAAGACCGTTGGGAGATTACTACATAACGCTGATTAGGAAGAGTCTGATTGTAGGAGGTGGCACTCCGTGGCCGCCCCACGTCATGGTTCTTCTTGTTACCGACACTCGTCACCAAGCGTGGCCACAGCACACAAACGGTGCCAATCCGAGCTATGCTTGTCGCTGAATGTTTGATGCTATTGGTGGAGCCGAGGGGATCGAACCCCTGACCTCATGACTGCCAGTTCTAACCAGGCGCTTTTCTTAAACCAAAACAATAAACAGGTTGCAGCCAGCACGGATTTTAGAGAGTTTCCCGTTTCGTTACATTAGTGGCCCTCTCGTGACGGTAGTTTGTTGACGCATCCGGCCACAATTTGGCCACAGGATTTGATGGCCCAGCATAACTTTTACCGAGTCCCGACCTGGGGTTATGAAAGGCATCCTTTCGTGCTTGTGTGGCATGGGCGATCTATCAAGAAGCTGTTACTTTCGTAACAAACTGCCCTTGTAGTATTCCCACTGCTCTTTCTGCTTCGCCAGGAATGTCATAAAGCGAGGGTCCTGTCGCAGGTTGTCCAGGTTGTGATCGGATGCGAAAAGTGTGTAACAGGGCAGGCCGTCGTCAGCTGCCTTTTGCAACCACTCAACTGCCTGCTGCGACCTATTCATCAACGCGTAAGCACAAGCGATGTTGTAGGCCGTGTGATGGAAATGTATGAACCCCTTCTCCTTGCCTCGCAATGCTCTCCGTATTAGATCCTCCGCTTTTCGTAAATCTCCGTCGGACGCAGCCAACATCGCCGCCGCACTGTTAGTTGCGCCGCCAACATCTTCCGGATCCTGACGCCTTGCATCATCGACGGTCCTCCATGCCTCGTCTCTGAATCCCAGAACCTCTAGGGCCCAGATGGTCTGGTAACCGGAATATGCCGCAGCTTGCGTTCCCAGGTACTTGCGAAAGACCGCCAGCGCTTCTTCAGCTCTGCCTTGATAAAGGTAGACCATGCCTACACGATACTGAGCGTATGTATTGCTCGGATTGATGGCTACCGCGGTTTGAATTTCCTGAAGAGCTTCATCAAGGAGTCCGATGTGAAGATAGACGACACAAAGCTGGTGATGTGCCTCGTCCAGATTTGGGTTCAGAGAAAGAGCTTCGCGATATTCCTGAATGACTCTTTCATGAGGAAAGCGATATGCGTGGGTCCACAACAATAGGCCTCGAGCTAAATGTGCCTCGGCCAGATCCGGATCCAACGAGAGTGCTCTTTCTATTGCTGTAAACGCCTTTTGTTCCCACTGCTTCTCCTCTGGAGCGAAAGAGTTTAGCCGGCGTGTGTAGGCCCTGGCGAGTTCCGCAAATCCGATTGCGAAGTTTGGATCCAGAGCGACAGCATGTTCGAGCATTTCGATCGCGGTTTGATTCTCACTATCCGTTAGAATCGTTGCGTGAGACTTGCCGCGCAGATAGTAATCATACGCGTCTGAATTGACTATCCCTCCACTCGACAGTCGCGCCTGCTCCTGCGGAGTCAGCTTGGTCTGGATTTCGCGAGTGATCGCCCCCGCAACTTCGCTTTGAAAGGCGAGAACATCGCGCAGTTCTCGATCGTACGTTTGAGTCCAAAACGGTTGGTCCGTCGCTGCGCGGATTAACTGCACCGTGATGCGTACCCGATCGCCTGATCGTTGGACCGAGCCTTCCACAATCGCGTCCACCTTCAATTCATCAGCAATCTCAGGAAGAGTCTTACGAGTTGCCTTGTATTGCATCACCGAAGTGCGGGAAATGACACGTAAGGCACTGATCCGCCCCAAACCGGCGATCACGGCTTCTGTCATTCCATCGGCAAAGTATTCCTGCCTTGCGTCGCCTGAGAGATTGTTGAGTGGCAGCACAGCTAACGACTTGATTGGCGCGGTAGCCGTCACGGGCACACGACGTTGATACATCATGAGGATCAGCACGCCCATAATTACCGCGATGATCACAGCTGCACCTGTGATCAGAAGTGGTCTTGAAATCCGATTCGACCAGCGTCCTGGATCTCGAATGTCTTCAGAAGTGCGTCTGCTTGTCCACCGCTCAGCGCTCGGTCGATTGGCCGCGTTTAGCGTAATAGTGTGCAGGTCGAAAGCAACTTCCTGCATTTTTTGATAGCGAAGTTCCCTATCTTTCTCCAGGCATTTATGGACAACAACGTCTAGTTCTTTCGGGGATTCCGGCAGAGCCTCGCAGAGCCTCACGGGATTAGTGGTAAGAATGGCCGCCGTCGTAGCTGCTGCACTGTCGCAGGCGAAAGGTTGTTTGCCCGTCAGCATCTCGTAGACCATGACACCAAAGCTGAAAATGTCACTGCGTGCGTCTACATGTTCACCTTTTACTTGCTCAGGTGACATGTACGGTAGTGTGCCCATGATCATTCCCGGCGTAGTAAGCAGACTCGTCGTATCGGCCTCGCTTTCCATCGGCTCGCTTGTTGTTATCTTGGCAAGACCGAAGTCCATCACCTTTGCCTGGCCGCGTGCCGTGATGATGACGTTCGATGGCTTAATATCGCGATGGATGATGTTGTGAGTATGGGCTTCAGCTACGGCATCAGCTACCTGAGAGGCAATTTCAAGTGCCGCAGACAGGTCGAGCGGTTCTTTCATTTTTAGATCGAGCGTTTCACCTTCGACATACGGCATCACGATAAAAGGGCGATCAGTTTCGCCTACTTCGTAGATTGCACAGACGTTAGGATGGTCCAGCTTGGCAGCGGCTTGCGCTTCCTGAAGTAACCTTCGCTTTGCTTGTTCGTTATTTACTGAGCCCGGTGTAAGAAACTTGATGGCGACTTTACGATTCAGACGAGTATCTTCAGCGAGATAAACTTCACCCATTCCTCCTGCGCCGAGTAGTCTTCCAATCCTGTATTGGCCCACCAGCCTTGGACGACTCTCGTCAAATAGAGACGCGGCAACATCCGAAGCGGTGTCTTCAATAAAATCTCCGGCCTCTTCGTGAGCGAACAGTAGCGATTCAACTTCAATCCGCAGCGCATCGTCAGTCATGCAGGCTGAGTCGAGAAAGCCAGGCCGTTGTTCCGGAGGCAACTCAACCGCTGCCTGAAACACTTCATCGACTCTCTGTGGACGTTGGTCACTCATTCCGAACTATTTTTTTAACTCGCGATAGAGCCACGCCTTGGCATAGCGCCAGTCTCTTTCGATGGTTGTTTCAGAAACCTGCAGCACTGCTGAAGCTTCTTTGTTATTCAATCCGCCAAAATACCGCAACTCAACCACCTTACTATGACGCGGATAGAGTTCACTGAGCGCTTTTATGGCCTCGTCCAGCGCGACCAGCTCTGCGGCCCGTTGTTGTGTGACCATTAGATCATCGGCGAATGTGATTTGTTGAAGCCCTCCGCCACGTTTCTCAGATTTTCGTTGACGCGCGTAGTCGACGAGAACACGCCGCATTACCACCGCCGACACAGCGAAGAAATGCGCACGGCTTTGCCAATCGATAGCCTTATGCTCAACCAAACGCAGATAGGCTTCGTTTACCAGCGCGCTGGTTTGCAGTGTGTGTCCATGTCGTTCACGCCTAATGTACTGATGCGCCAGGCGGTGTAGTTGGTCATAAACCAAAGGGGTCAATCGATCGAGCGCTTGGTCATCGCCACTCTTCCAGCGTTGTAAAAGCTCCGTTACCTCATTTGGGGAACTAGGCATAGAGAAGCGCTCTGACGTAAAGGGCCTTGGAGCAAAATCTAGCATAACCGAAGCACTGCCAAATAATTCTTCAAGGGGATGACCAGATCGGCGCTGGCATTCCGCCTAAGCAGCTGGAAGGACGAATTACGAAAAGATGCGGGAGCGCGAGAGCACCGGAGGCTCTCCAGTTAACCCCGCGGTGGTGAAAATATCTGAAACCCACCTACTTCAATCTTAAAGGAGAAAAACCATGATTAACCAAAGAAAGACCACAAAATCGAGGGCACGACGAATCGTCAGCGGGTCCGTCTACGGCGTTGTATTCCTTAGCCTGGTGTTCCTAGGTAGCTTCACGACAGGAAACCTGGCTGGATTCACCGGCACCGTGCGGGCCCAGGAAGCAATTGGCTTCAAGTGTAGCGAAGCCACTCTCACGGGCAGATACTCCTTCAGCGGTCACGGCTTTGCCTTTAGCCCGTCGACGAATTCTTACGCTCCATTCGCGGTAGCTGGCCTGTTGACCTTTGACGGCGCAGGCGGCCTGACCGATAAAGCGACGGCTAACAATAACGGCACGGTTATCTCCGAGATCAATCCGGGCACCTACACCCTCAACGAAGACTGCACGGGAACGCTGACCGTGATGGTCCCGTTCCCTCCTTTTCAACTGACACACAATCTCTTCATCGCGGATAAGGGCAACGAGTTCTATCTCGTCACGACTAGCCGGACTGTCGTCACTCTTGCAGGCAAGCGCCTTCACTGAAGAAGTCCGGCCGGGAACGGAGGGGCGAGCCACCTCGCCTCTGCTGTTATCGGGCTCACCAGCAATACTCCGCCTCATGAGTCCAGATAGCTTACAGCGGACGCTGTAACTCGCCTCACCTGCATCCGACCCACATGCGAGGGTGATCGCGCTGGTTGTAGACGCGACAGCCAAGAGTACAACCTACCTCCGTTGGCGCCGAACATCCACGCATTCACAGTCTCCCCCCTCGTAGCCGATTTGGCGTGGCGCGGCGTCCGGTTAGACGTATTCGGGCGTTGCTATCTTGGTAGCGACTAATACAGGATCGAGCAGATGTTCGCGTGCCTACGATTGTTGCTGTAAGTGCTTGATAAAATTGGTGGAGCCGAGGGGGATCGAACCCCTGCCCTCATGACTGCCTGTTCTAACCAGGCGCTTTTCTTAAACCAAAACAATTAAACAGGTTGCAGCCAGCACGGATTTTCGAGCATTTCCCGTTTCGTTACATTGTCTTACTCTCTCGTGCCGGTCGTCTGTTGCCGTATCCGGCCACAATTTCGCCCCAACAACGGCGATGCGAAAGGTGGTTCAAGCCTCGTCTTGAGACCTTCGGGATTATGAATACTACTTCGCCGGTGCGCACAACGCCTTCCAAAGAATAGGCCACCTTCCGCGGAGAAACCGCCACTTACTGTGAGACAAGTGCGACATTCCCTGAGTGACAGGGACCACTTACACTCAAACTACTTTTTTAGCGACGCAGTCCAATTTTGAACAACTACGGCCGGCGCCGGGAAGGATGCCTCAACGCGTATATTCATCAGAAAACGTTGGCCATTATGTGAAACCGCGTAAGACCCACCACTTATCGGCGGACCAGGTAATACCCGCACCTCGAAAAGCGGGCTCGGGCTGCCCGCTTCGAAGTTATTACCGTTTGCCTTCACCTCTACCGCCATAAGCTTGCCGTCAATCCCATAATAAAAGAGCTCTTTCCCGTCCTGCCGCCATCGTGGCTGGAGACCTCCATTGATGGAGATCATCCATTTACCTCCGGTAGGAGGAAAGTTCTGAACGTAAACTTGCGGCAGTCCGGATTCGTTAGAGAGGTAGGCGAACCAATGTCCATTGGGTGAAAACCTTCCCTCGCTCTCGTTAAAATTCGATTGCATCAGTGGAATGGGTTTCTGGTCGCCGAACAGAGGCAATGCCCAAAGATCGCTTCCACTGGATGCGGCCGTTTCCTGATAAAGAATGAACCGCCCGTCGGAAGACCAGTCATTTACGAATTTAGCATTATTGGATTTTAATAACGGTTCTTCATTTCCCGAGCCATTGGAGAGTTTCCAAAACAGGTCGAAAGGGCCCAATCTGTTTGAGGAAAAAACAATTCGGGTGCCGTCTGGTGACCAGACTGGATTACTGTCAGTCGCTTGATCGAACGTGAATCGAGAGCTGCTTTGTCGTGCAACATCCAGTAGCCAAATATCGCTTCCTGGTGACTGGTCAGCGCGAATCATTGCAACTCTCTTTTCATCGGGCGACAGAGACGGCGACAGCACATTGTCGGATGTTTCTACCGACCCAAGTTGTTTACCGGTTCTATCGAACCAAGTCAGACGGCTGTTACTAAGCACGTCAACCCTATAAACAAGAATGCCATTATCAGAAATACAGAAAAACGAGCGGCCATTTTGCGGGTTGTATGCAACCTGTTCAGCAACAAGAGACGGCTCACCGGAGAGCTGAAGCTTCTCAGCGTCGAAAGGTTGGGCCATCAGAACGCGTTCTTTTAAGAATAATAGATAGCCAGGTGGTGCATACTTTGCACCTGCATCCGACTGCACCAGCAATTTCGATTCCCCAGAATCTAGTGAACCTACGTATATGCCGTTGGTTTCTTTTTTCGAACTGCGTCCGAGGTATAAAAAATGCCGTCCATCTGGCAGGAAGTGCGGCCAGAAATGACCATTTTGATTGAGGGAGGCATCAAGTTTAGTAACAGGAGTAACCTCTCCCCCCGAAGCAGACATGCGAAAGAGTTCACCCGAAAATGTCGGTGCAAACAGTATCACTCCGTCTTTGCTCCATGTGCCTCCCCGGTTTGTCTGTACATCAGCTAACGTTTGTATCGGCCCGCCGGACACGTCAACCTTCTTTAGCTTTCCTGCAGAAAAGAATGCTATGAATCGACTATCAGGCGACCAAAAAGCCTGGGTTGCCGGTTCCGTACCTGGAATAGGTCGCGCAGCCAGCGAATCAATCGAGCGAATCCATAGTTGTGACAGACCCTCAGCGCCAATGACACTGAAAACAAGCTTTCTGCCGTCTGGTGAAATGAAATCTGTGGCTCCGCCGAACGAAGTTTTTTCTGGCGGATAAATATTGAAACGCGATAGCTGTCCTGGGTTAGCAGGTGTACTGCGCAGGGCCACAATCGCAAGACCGATTGCCACCAGTAAAAAGAGCGCGGCGAGTGACCACGGGATTAACTCGCGTCGCCCAAGTCTGCGGGGTGCTAGCGCCGGTATCGTTGACGTCTCAGTAGAGGAGACCGTTGATGCAGATAACGCTTCAAGAGCAAACGCCAGATCCCGTGCAGAATGAAATCGTTCTTCTGGATCCTTTTCCAGACAATGGTCCACGAGTCGTTCAAGTGCCGGAGAGACGTTATGGTTTGTCGCGGAAAGATCGGGCGGATCTTCCCTGAGGATAGCGCTCATCGTGTCGGCCGGAGAATCTCCCCGAAATGCTCGTTGACCCGAAAGCATTTCATACACGATTGCACCGAAGGCAAAAATATCGGAACGATGATCTACGTTGTGGCCGCGCACCTGTTCGGGCGACATATAGCCGACCGTACCCATCACGACGCCAGGATCAGTATCAACACGTCGCGTTGGTATATCGGTTTGGCGTTCATTACCGTCAGCTTGCGTTAGCTTGGCCAAACCAAAATCCAAAATCTTCACCCGACCGTCTTTAGTTATGAAAATGTTTTCGGGCTTCAGATCACGATGGACGATTCCTTTCTCATGAGCGGCAGCCAAGCCATGAGCAAGTTGTAGCGCGTAATCGATTGCGCGACGTTGAGCGAGGATTGTTCCACTCAACCGTTTACGGAGAGTTTCGCCCTCCAACAATTCCGACACGACGTAGGGCGCGCCATCATGAGTCCCGATGTCATGGATGGAAAGAATGTTTGGATGGTTCAGTGCGCCGGCGGCACACGCCTCCTGTTCAAAGCGGTGCAGGCGATCTCGATCGGAAGAAAAACTTGCCGGAAGAACTTTTATCGCGACATCGCGCCCCAGTCGGGTATCGCGCGCGCGATATACCTCACCCATTCCACCTGCACCCAGAGGCGAAAGAATTTCATAGGGACCTAGGCGTGTGCCTTCAATAACCGGCATGTGGGAAACTGCTGGCACTCAAGGGGAAGGAGAAGTGAGCGTTTACATTCTATCGGTGTTCGTGTTGGCACGCTAGATGTAGACGTGATCCCACTGCTCAAGCGCCATTAGGCGTGATCGCGGTAAGTGCTTGATAGGATTGGTGGAGCCGAGGGGGATCGAACCCCTGACCTCATGACTGCCAGTCATGCGCTCTCCCAGCTGAGCTACGGCCCCATATTAATTGGTGGGTCGTCGTAAATGACTGATGCAGACTAGCCTAGCGTTTCGGATTCAGTCAAGCAACGGCGTAATTCTGGGTAACTGCATTAACCCTTGTGGCCAAATTGTGGCCACTTGAGTTCAACATCGCTGCTTGAACAGCTTCGCGCTTGTTTCGCTCAGTAGCTCGAACGTACCGCTGTGTAGTTCGAACGTTGCTGTGACCCATAAGCGCTGCGATCGTAAAGGCGTCAAATCCTTTCTCCCCCTAACCTGGTTCCAAATGTTGCGCGAAGATCGTGCCAAACCAAGCCGTGAATCTTTGCGGCCGCACATGCACCATGAAACGCTCTTTTTATGTCGGTAAAGCGTCGACGAGTCTTGCTATTTAGAAAGACATGATTATCGACTGGCTTTGAACTACATAATCGGAGCATTATTTCACGTACCTCAGGATTCATTGGGGCTTCGCGATTTTTTCGCGTCTTGGTACCGGTTACCACGATTACATCCCGCGCGAAGTCAATGTGCTTGATCTGCAAGTTCAACTGTTCGTTTTTTCGCAAACCAGTTCCGATTGCGACAGAAACCAGATCTGCTAAATGCGAACGTTGGCCCACTAGGACCGCACGCAACCTTGGTTCTTCTTCTGGCAAGAGGTATCGATACCGTTGATTGTCGAGCTTCAGCTTCGCAACTTTCAGACATGGATTGGTTTCAGCCTCTTTGAAGTCAATAGCAAGGCTAAAGATTCGACTCAATAAAGCCATCTCCAAACTTACGGTTGCGTGTGAACGAGTTGTCTTATGCTTTGTGGGCGTATTCAATCTCGTCTGCTTAAATCGCTCGATTGAAAACGGAGCGATGTCTCGAAGCGGAGTCTTTTGAAAAAATGCCTTCAAGACTGGTAGTTTATACTCGTCGTCTTTCCATGAGCGCTTATTAGCTTTTGCCCATGGCAAATAAATGCGATCTACGAAATCACCAAACTTGACGGCTCCAAGCTCGGTTTTACCAAACCGTCCTTCAAAGACCTCCTGTCGACTTCTCAGTTCAGCTTGTTCTGCTTGCCACTTTGTTCGTGCTTCAGGGATGGAGCCTCGATAGCGTTTCCCATGAACTCGAAACGAATAGTGATAATGCTTGCACTCACCGGAATGACGATGAGCACGTTTGCAAGTGCCCCTCATGAATACTGACATCAATGTTCCCCTTTCCGGTTGCAGCCAGGAGAACCTCCCGCACTATATTGCTGCAACCAGAGCGACGCAAGCCAACTAACGTTTCAGTTTTGTCCAGTCAATGATTTCGTCTACGTCAAACAACAGTCGTCCACCAGCCTTGCGATATGGAATTCGTCCTTGCTCGACCATGTCGTAGATTGTCCGCTTTTTGCAGCGTAAGAGCTCCGCCACCTCGTCAACTTTGAGAAAGCGAGGCAGCCTGCTCAGCGATATGTTCTCTTGTTCGAGACCAGCGCTCTTTGGAGATCCATCCAAAAGCAGCTGAAAAACCGGCTGTACCTATTCAATCTTCGTTCGCCCAAAATAGAAAAAGCCGCCAATCTCAGCAGGCGTCTTCTGACTAGATCAGAAGAAGTACCCTGGGAATGACGGCGATAACTCTCTGAAGAGCTAAGACCTATTTCGTTGTCATGGGCCGGCGGCCCCTAAAACGGCGGCACAGTCTACCACGGATCTCAACATTGAAAGAGGTGTTTTTGAAGATGCTCACTTAAAACGTTTTGAGTGAGATTCCAAAAAGCTTCTCTCAATGAATGGCGATTGGTTTGCTGTCGTCCCATCTACCTACGAAAGATTTCGCAATCCACCGGAGATTCAAAGTCATGGGCCAACATTTCGTCCTGCACGTCCTCAGCCAGGGGCATCAAATTCGGGCGCGAAATCGTCATGAAATGATACCTGCCATTTCACGGGTTAAGTATGCATTGAAAGACATAATGTTGTCAGACACATACTCATCTCTACTGTTTGGGCTGGGATTCATTGGAATGATCCGACGTTTTCTGTTCTTTGCTCTTTTCAACCAACAACCAGTTGGGAGGAATCTCGACATCCCCAACGCCGCCGAACTTCAATTGGCGCTACAAATCAATCGCGACGACTTCA
>JBKPQV010000075.1:0-10696 GCA_046734235.1 Acidobacteriota bacterium | reverse complement strand
TGGGCTAATAGTGTTGCGAGTGTATATGCCGGCCTCAACGATAAGGACAAAGCATTCGAGTGGCTTAACAAGGCGCTCCTAGAGGACCATTCTGGAGCAGTAATCAATGTCGATCCTCCATTCCAAAATCTTCGCGATGATCCGCGATACAAGGATCTAAGAAGACGAATGAATCTGCCCGAGTGAACGATGTCACCTTTACCTAACGCACTCTATTTTGCACAAGAAGCAATACTCGATCTCAATTAATGATGAAACGCTGCCCCCAATGTAATCGCGTTGAGCCGGACGAAGGGCTGAAGTTCTGTCGTGCTGATGGTGCGACGCTAGTCGATAATTCATCTCCATTTGGCAGCGACGCGGGGCCTGGGTACACAGATGCCAGTGAGGTTCATACCAGCATTCTGCCGGGGAACACTCAGGCTGACGCAAATCGCACGACGGGTCCCACAACCGCACTGCCACTGCAAATGTCCGGCACCACTCATTCGCTCACGAAAGCGAGGAGCCGAAAAACGATCGTCTTTGTGGTAGTCGCTGCGGTATTCGTCGCAGTCGCCGCCGTATTTATCGGTTCCTATTTCTCACGAAGTAGGAGCGCGGCGATCGACTCGATCGCAGTCTTGCCATTCGAGAACAAGAGTAATGATGTTGAAGCCGAATACCTCTCAGATGGTCTTGCCGAATCCTTGATTTACCGTTTGTCGCAGTTACCAAACCTGAAAGTTAGTCCTACCACTTCTGTCATTCGCTATAAAGGTAAACAGACTGACGTGAAAGCAATCGCCAGCGAACTTGGGGTGAAGGCTGTCATGACCGGACGCTTGGTGCAGCTTGGTGACAATCTGACAATCAGCGTTGAACTGGTTGATGTGCTTAACAACAAACTGCTGTGGGGTGAACACTACAATCGCAAGACATCAGATCTATTAGCGACGCAGCGCGAGATCGCCGCTGCAATCACAAACAAGCTGCAACTGAAGCTTTCCGGCGAAGACGTCAAAGGCCTCGCCAAACGATACACCGACAACAACGAGGCCTATCAATCATTTTTGAAGGGAAAGTTCTATGCGAGTAAACGCACGGCAAAGGATGCCCAGAGTTCAATTGAGTATTACGAGCAGGCGGTCGCCTTAGATCCTAGATTTGCTTTGGCATATGCGGGTCTGGCAGAGGCAAATTGGTTCCTTGCGTTATACAGCTACCCGCAGGTAAACGAAGCGATCCCGAAAGCACGGGAACTTGCCCTTAAAGCATTGGAGTTAGATAACAGCTTAGCCGAGCCGCACTCGATATTAGGTGTGATCTGTCTTAATTATGATCACGATTTCGCTTGCATGGAACGCGAAACCAGACTTGCCATCGAACTGAATCCAAATTATTCGGAAGGCCATCGTCGATACGGCATGCTGCTTTATGATTTGGGAAGGTTCGATGAATCCCGCGTCGCTTTAAGACGTGCCTTAGAGATTGAGCCCTTAGCAGCGGTAACTAACCAAAACTATGCCCAGCTCCTTTTCTGTGAAAGGAAATATGAAGAGAGCGAATCAGTGAGCAAAAAGAATGTCGATTTGGACTCAAACTACTGGTATGCGCATTTGCAGCTCTTTTTTGTTTACCGCATGAAACGCGATTATGCTTCCGCGGTCGAAGAACTTGCCAAAGTACAAGATGCTAGAGGTGAACCTGATGCGGCAAAGTTGATCCGCGAGAGCTTTACGGGCGACTGGCCGGGTTTCCTGAAGAAAATTACCGAGCAGCACTCACGGTTGAAGCTTTATCCATATTTCGTGGCAACGTTCTTCGCCGAGTTAGGCGAAAGAGATCAAGCGTTTGCCGCGCTTAATGAAGCACTCGAAACAAAAGATCAACATGTGGCCTACATGAAAGTAGACCCATTCATGGATCCGTTGCGTAACGACCTACGCTTTTCGACAATGCTGCGTAGAGCCGGCTTCCCCGACTAGTCATTCATGAAACGTTGCCCCCAATGTAATCGCGTTGAGACGGACGAAGCGCTGAAGTTCTGTCGTGTTGATGGCGTTACGCTAGTCGATAATTCATCACCAGTTGGCAACGAGGCGGGAACTGCGCAACTTGGGTCAAAATATGCCAGTGAAGTTCATACTAGCATTCTTCCGAACCAGTCTGACACCAACATCGATCGCGCCACGGGACCGACAACAGTGTTTGCCACGCACCCAACGGCAAGCTCGACTCTCGAACTAAACAAACCAAAGCGGCGAAAGACGGCAATCATCATCACCATCATCGTAACCGCGGGGTTCCTAACCCGCGCAGCGGGTGCCAGCATAAAGCCTGGGGTGGAGCAAAGCGGAACCCCAAGACCACATCGAATAGAAATGACGTAGCCCGCGGAGCGGGCGACAGCAGGACCAGTCCGCGAAGCGGACGGCAGCATAAAGCCAGCCCTAGGAACATGCCGTAATAAATTGGCGAGCCCGTGAAGCGAGCGACAGACTTATTCAGACAAACCGTTCATCGTATTCAATCCCATTCGCTTTCAGGAATTGAAGAACGCATCGCGAAATGAAACCCGCTGATGATGTTCCTTCTGTCTTAAAGTACTGTTGGACCTGTGGTACATGCGATTGGCTGACCGTAAAGGCCGCATAACCTCGTTGCCAATAAAAATCTGCCAGCGGAGGAAACAAATCGTGCATCCATCCAGTCGCGTTTGCTTTTAGATCTCGCAGAACGTCTGAGAGCGCTCGATCGGGACGAAGCTTTGCTAAAACATGAACGTGGTCTTCAACGCCATCAATGCCAAGCGAGATTCCGCCAACACCACGAATGATCCCTCCGATGTAATCGTAGAGGCGTGGTTGGTATTCCAACTTGATTAAAGGTTGTCGCTCTTTGGTTGAGAAGATGATGTGATACAGCAGATTTGTGAAAGACTGAGCCATGTGTGAGGACTTCTTTCTTGTGAGAATTGATAAAGCGGCGCGGAGCTTATCACCATTTTGGTAGCAACGAAAGATCTTTCACATAGCACTCGTCTGTCGCCCGCTTCGCGGGCTCGCCAATTTATTACGACATGTTCCTAGGGCTGACGCCCTAGGCTTTACGCTTTCGTCCGCTTCGCGGACTACTTATTCTCTCGCCCGCGCATGTTGCCGCTACAACCCAAATTCTGACAAGCCTTCCTCATCGCCTTGAAAATTCCAAATCGGCAATGGGCCATCTCGGTGACTTTACTTTGCAGAAGTAAACGTCGAAGATTACGCATCCCCGGATCGCTAAAAAACATAAGCTGAAGCAGTAACGACAAGTTTCGAGTTGCGAGTTTCGGGTTTCAAGTTAGAAAGCCTGCGCGCTGACGAGCAAAACCCTAGAATGAAACGCTGTCCCCAATGTAGGCGCCTTGAGACCGACGATGCCCTCACCTTTTGCCGAATCGACGGGACGCCTCTCGTGCGTGAATCGGCTTCGGTTAACAAGGATGTAGCGACTGACAAATTCAGCTCGGCTCCACTCGCGAGCGAGGTTGAAACCAGCATCTTGCCGCACACTTCCACAACTCCGGAAATCGACCGGGGCACGGCCCCGACGACTGTGCTTCCCGTTCAGCCGGCCGAAAGCAAAACCCACGACTCGAGCAAACCGAAACGACTTGGGGTCGTAATTTCACTCGCCTCGCTGGCCGTTGTGATCGCCACCGTTGTGGGCTACTTCTACTTTTCCAGAAAGAACAGCGCCACCATTCAATCAATCGCCGTCATGCCGTTCGTCAACGAGAGTGGCAATCCGGACGTCGATTATCTTTCGGACGGGATGACCGAGATCCTTATCGGCAGCCTCTCACAATTGCCAAACCTCAATGTAAAGGCGCGAACCAGCGTTTTTCGCTACAAAGGAAAAGAGATTGATCCGCGCTCGGTCGCGAACGACCTAAAGGTGCAGGCGATACTCACGGGCCGCGTACTTCAGCGGGCGAACAACCTGACGTTATATGTCGAGCTGATCGACACCACAACCGAAAACGTTTTGTGGAAGGCGGACTACCAGCGTCAGATGACCGATCTTGTCGCGCTGCAGAAGGAGATCGCCGAGGACGTTTCGCGAAAGCTCCGGTCCCGGCTCACCCCGGCCGAAACGCAAAAGCTGGCAAAGGGAAGCAACACGACAAATGCCGAGGCCTATCGCTTGTATTTGCAGGGCCGTTATTTTTGGAGCAAGCGACGGGTCGCCGACATGGGCAAGGCGATCGTCTATTTTCAGCAAGCCATCGATCTTGACCCGAATTACGCTTTGGCGTATGCGGGCTTGGCCGACGCGATCGCCCAACCAAATACCTTAGTTCCGTACCTTGAACGACGCGACAAAGCCCGAACCGCTATCGACAAAGCGCTCGCGCTCGATCCTGATCTTGCTGAAGCGCACACCTCTCTGGCTCATATTTTGCTCCGATACGATCTGGATTTCCCCGGCGCCGAGCGTGAACTCAAACGGTCGCTCGAACTTGACCCGCGCTGGATAGACACCTACCAACGTCTCGGGGAGGTCTATGCATTTCAGGGTCGACCTGAGGAGTCGATTAGTTGGATAAGAAAGGGCATCGAACTCGAGCCGTTCAACGTGCCGCTAAATACCGGTTACGCCGGCTCTCTGTATCTCACTCGCCAATACGACGCGGCACTCGCGCAGCTGCAAAAGGTGGCCGAAATGGACCCTAACCACCGAAATACTCAGGTGCTGTTTTTCCAGGTTTATGCAACGAAGGGGATGTATCCCGAGGCCGTTGAGCATCACGTCCTGGAGCTTAAGATATCTGGCGAAGACGTGTGGGCGGATCGTCTCAGAGACAGTTTTGCTGCCAAAGGATGGAAGGGATTTTTGCGTGAGGACCTCAAACGATTTTCCGAGCTCCGCGATTCGCCGTATTTGCAACCTGTGTACGCCGAGGCCGGCATCTACGCGCTGCTTGGCGAGAAAGAAAAAGCCATTGACACACTTGAACGCTCGATCGAAAGGCGTGAACAGCCTTCCCTGGCGACTCTCAAGGTCGATCCTCGTTTTGACATTCTGCGCGACGATCCTCGCTTTGCCGAGCTGGTACGAAAGGTTGGATTTCGAGAGGGCGCATAAACGGCAATGAAACGCTGTCCCCAATGTAACCGCATTGAAACCGACGACTCACTCGCGTTCTGTCGCATCGACGGTACTCGCTTGATCGCCAATACCGCAGGCTTCGAGCAGCCTACGGCCATTCTTACAGGCGGCGGGAGAAGCACCGAGCTAACTAGCGGCGCGAGCAGCGCAGAACTGACAACTGGACATCTGCCGAATGTTCCGTCCATTGCAGTGCTTCCCTTTGTGAACATGAGCGCCGATCCGGAGAACGAGTATTTCTGTGATGGTTTGGCGGAAGAGCTACTGAATGCGCTGACCAAGATCAATGACTTGAAAGTGGCCGCCCGCACCTCCGCCTTTTCGTTCAAAGGTCGGAACACAAATGTCAGCGAAATTGGAACCGCACTTCACGTGAATACGGTTCTGGAAGGCAGTGTCAGAAAGTCTGCCAATCGGCTGCGCATTACGGCGCAACTCATTAACGTCACCGACGGATATCATCTTTGGTCGGAACGCTACGATCGCGAGATGAAAGATATCTTCGACGTGCAGGATGAAATCACTTTGGCAATTGTCGACGCGCTGAAAGTGAAACTCCTCGGTGATGAGAAGCAGGCGGTGCTCAAGCGGCACACTGACGACAATGAGGCATACCAACTCTATCTCAAGGGCCGCTATTACTGGAACAAGAGGACTGCGGAAGGATTTGAAAAGGCGCTTGAATGTTTCGAGAAAGCCATTGCCCGAGACTCAGAATATGCCTTGGCTTACGCGGGCTTGGCCGATACTCACAACACGCTGGGTAGCTACGGCATCGTGGCTCCCAAAGAAGCATTCCCGCTGGCGAAGGCGGCGGCCGACAAAGCTTTGGAGTTGGATGACAGCCTGGCGGAAGCGCACAACTCACGAGCGTTTTTACTCTACATGTTCGACTGGAACTGGCTCGCCGCCAATGCAGAGTTCCAGCGGGCGCTGGAACTCAATCCTGATTACGCCACGGCGCATCATTGGTATGGTTGGTATCTGATTGCCATTGGCCAATTGACGGAAGCCGAGCGCGAGATGAAACGGGCGCAGAAGCTTGATTCATTGTCCCTGCCAATCAAGACCAACTTGGGATTTGTTTATTACTTCGCGCGCGATTATCCAAGGGCCATCGAACAATTCAAAAAAGCTTTGGAGATGGACGCAAATTTCTCCGAAGCTCATCGCGGTATGGCTGAAGCCTTGGAACAACAAGAGATGTTTGCTGAAGCCATCGCCGAGATGCAGCAGGCTCAGATTCTTGCCGGCGACAGCACCGAAGCCGCGGCTCATTTGGCTCACACTTATGCCTTAGCGGGAAAGACCGAGGAAGCCAAGCAGATTCTTAATAATCTGATCGCGCAGTCCGAGCGCGAATACGTTTCGGCGCACGATATTGCCGATATTTATGTAGCGCTGGGAGATACCGACGTCGCGTTCAAATGGTTGGAGCAGGCGTATGAAGAACATTCGTATCGGCTGGTATGGTCTAAGGTTGATCCCAAACTTGATCGCCTGCGCGAAGACTCGAGGTTTATCGATCTGTTAAGACGTATTAACGTGCGGTCGTGAACGATTGCTGACTGCCAATGTGCCTGATTGGTAAATGAGAAAACAGCCGCAGATTACACAGATTTGAAAAAGCAAAAGGCATCGGGCGCACCGCATCAAGCCGAAAGCCAAGATTTAGATCAGGATCTGATTCACTCTTGTTTTGTATCTGCGTAGCAAATGGTCAAGTTCTTGTTTTTCTAGCAAGATTCTCCCGTCCTGTAAGGACAAAAGTTAGTAGCCGGGGGCGAGCGGCTTTGCGCGAAGCCCCCGGGCAAAGGCAAGGATATGTAGGACCCTGAAAGGGTCGAACAAAACATCGGTTTGACCCTTTCAGGGTCTAATCAAAAACGGGCTCTGTTCCGTGGGCTTCGCGCAAGGCCGCTCGCCCACGGCTATTAACTTACATCCTTTCAGGATGAGGCGGTTCACCATCAACTAAAGCATGCTCAAACGTCGCGCTGGACTACCGTTGTAGTTTGTAAGGTATTGTCAACTCTCCTCACTCATACTTAGCCCGGGCAGCTTCCCATGCTTTTTTTAGATCGGAGAGCATGCGTTCGTATTCGGTATCACCTTGCAGTGGGCGAAGCAATTGGTCCCGCAGGAACCATGGATAACAGGGAAAGCCAGTAGCGATAGCTCGCGCCAACCACAGCCGCGCCTTAACCTTATCTCCAAACTGGGCATAAGTTACTCCAACGCTGTAATGGACGTGATGGTCCTGATAAGAACCAGCAAGCACCTCCTCAAGTAGCTTTTCGGCACGCTGCTTCTCATTACGCGCAGCGAGAAAACTCGCAAGGGTCGCCTTTGCCCGTTGCTCAGCCTGAGCACCACCATGAAGTTCAGTGAGAATCTTTTCGGCGCGCTCTGGTGCTCCTTCGTAATAGTACGCTTGGGCCAAGTACCAGTCGACTACCGGTGCCGAGCTGAGGCCCCGTGCTTCCTCCATCAAGGCGACAGCTTCAGAATATCTTCCGGAATTGAGTGCCGCATTACCACGCGAGCGCAAAGCATCCACTTTGCTCAGCGGATTTATTCGTAAACCCGCAACCACTTCAGCTTCTACCGCTTCCTCAAGACCCAGATGATAGAACGCCGCCGCCCGGTAATAGTGTGGCTGCTCCAGATTCGGGTTCAATTGCAGTGCGCGGTCACTCTCGACGATTGTCTGCTCCCAGTTGAAATCAGAGGAGCGATAGACAGCAGCCAGCGCCTCATGAGCTTCCGCCAAATTTGAATCCAGCTCCAGAGCACGATTAGCCGACTGTTTGGCGCGTTCGTCCCAAACTTTTACATCCTCCTGTGGTGCGAAACGAATACGCATCTGAGCACTCGCTTCCGCAAGGCCTGCATGGGCCAAGGCGTAGTTCTTATCTAGTCGCAAGGCATCTTCGAAGGCCTTTGCGGCCGCAAGTGTGTCCTCCCTGGTGTAGTGGGCCAGCTTCGAACGGCCTAACAGGTACAATTCGTAAGCTGCGACATTGTCTGTGTAGCGACGATAGACTCGCGATTGTTCCTCGGCCGTCATCTTGATTCGGAGTGCTTCAGCGATCTGTGTAGCAACAGCATCCTGCAAACTCAAAAGGTTCGCGCGCTCTTTATCAAATTGCTCTCCCCATAAGGGAGATTCGTCAGTCGTACGAACCAGTTGGACGTTTACCTGCAAATGGTCGCCTACCTTCTGTATCGTGCCAGTCACCACATAGTCACACGACAACTCCCGACCCACTGCTTGCGGGCTGACCTTTTGTCCTTCGTATCGCAGAATGGCACTTGTTGGACGAACTCGGATTTGATGCACGTTAGCCAAGCGCGTGATGATTGCATCTGGAAGGCCGGTCGCCAGAAAGCCAGTCTCCTCGGCTGCGTTAAGCGAAAGAAACGGCAGGATCGCGAGCGTGATGGGTTCATTTGAGACGCTCGTTGTGCGCCACAAACGCTCCCGAAAAAGGTACGCAATGACGCCTACAGCTAACAGCAGAATGCCCAGACCGATGAGCAGGCGATTTCGATAACTCTGTAAACCTGTCTTCGCAGTTACTGATGGATACAGATGAACTTCCGATTCAATCTTTTGTCGCTCCAGTTCATGCTTCAGGCCCCTTAGGTCAATGAGAAAGTCTTTTGCTGTTTGGTAACGCGCTTCGGGATTCTTGGCCAGCGCCTTCTTTATGATCCGCTCCAGCTCGGTCGGAACTTCTGGAGAGTAACGCGCCAGGGGCGAGGGTTCGCGGTCCAACAAAGACGCGAGTACATCGCTCATCGTTGTTCCCTCGAATGGCGGTCTGCCCGTCACCATTTCATAAAGGACGACGCCAAGGCTCCAAATGTCGGTTCTTGCGTCGACCTCGAGCCCACGAGCTTGCTCCGGCGACATGTAACTGAGCGTGCCTAATACGATCCCGTCTGCTGTGTTGACCATGGTCGAGGCTTCCGGATCGGGGACGCTTTGCTTCATTAGTTTGGCGAGACCAAAGTCCAGGACCTTTACGTAACCATCATCTCGCAACATGATGTTTTCCGGTTTGATGTCGCGATGAACGATATTCACATCATGCGCAGCGGTGAGAGCGGAAGCGATTTGAATGGCGATATCGATAACTCTTTCGAGCGGCAGTTGTTCGCGCTTGACGACCGCCCGCAACGGCTGACCATCAATGAACTCCGTCGCAATGAAATAGGTGGAGTCAGCCTGGCCGACCTCGTGGATGGTTATGATGTGTGGATGATTGAGTGAGGAAGCTGCCTTTGCCTCGTTAAGAAACCGTCGAACGCGCTGCCCATTTGAAGTAACCTCAGCGGGCAAGATCTTCAGAGCAACCTTGCGGTCGAGAAGAGTATCAGTCGCCAGATAAACTTCGCCCATGCCACCCGCGCCAATCTTGGAGTGGATTCTGTAGTGAGAAACCGAGGAGCCTTCTTGCAGGATGGATATGTCCTTTCAAACAAGGGGGGCCAACGGATAAGGACGAATGGGGCAACGATTTTAGAGGAGTAGTGGGAAGGATGCTAGTAGAAGTTGGAGTGAAAGGAAAGGTATCCGCAGATTCCGCCGATTACGCAGCGCAGCGAAGCCGCAACCAAAGATCATCCTGAAAGGATGTAAGTTAATAGCCGTGGGCGAGTCCCGACTTATCGGGACGAAGCCCACGGAACAGAGCCCGTTTTTGATTAGACCCTGAAAGGGTCAAACCGATGTTTGTTCGACCCTTTCAGGGTCCTACATATCCTTGCCTTTGCCCGGGGGCTTCGCGCAAAGCCGCTCCGCCCCCGGCTACTAACTTTTGTCCTTTCAGTACGAGAGAATCTTGCTAGAAAAACAAGAATTGGACCATTTGCTACGCAGAGCAGCGGAAGTGCAACCAGGGCTTTGCCTCCTGAAAGGATGCCCACGGTGGTGTCTGTTTGCTACGCGTCCTCAGAAGCTATTTCCCGGCGAGATCCATGAGCCAGATGTCGGCATCTGCCGCGACATAAGTGAAATAAAGCGTGCGGTTGTCGCGCGAAAGCGCGGGACTGCCGATGTCCACATCCTGATCCGTGACTACAAATAGCTGGTGATAATTTCGCGAGTTCGTGTCAAAAAGATAGATAGTTCCCTGGCTCACAAACAACAAGTGACGATTGTCGTTGAGCCAAATGGGCCAATCGCCGAAATCAGTTAACCAGTCATAAGTCTTGGCCTCTAGATCATAAATGCCAATGCCTGAATGAACTCCATTCGGCAGGTGTTTTATGCCCGCCAACTTCTTTCCATCAGGAGACCAGGACCATCCTTCGAAAGACAAGCTTGCATCGCTCAGCGGCGACAGATAAACAAATTTTTGATCGTTCCACGCCTTGTCGGGATTAATGATGACGCAGTCGTTCTTCGGCGTGTGGATCGAATACGCGATCATGCTCCTGTCTCTTATACACATCTCCGAGCCCACGAGACTTCACTCACTATCGCGTATGCCGTCTTCTGCTTGAAAAGGGGGGGGGGGGGGGGGGGGGGGGGGGGGGGGGGGGGGGGGGG
>JBKPQV010000074.1:0-22321 GCA_046734235.1 Acidobacteriota bacterium | reverse complement strand
CACTTCATCGATCTCTTCCTCCACAATTACTCGGGAGCGTGTGCGTTCCCTGATAATCATCGGAGGACCATCGTCCCACTCTTCGCTGACACTTGCCGAGAAACGGTAACCCCGCTTCGGGACAGTTTCAATCAGCTTATTCCCTTCCGTACCCAGCGCTTTTCTCAATATCGAGATGTTCTGCGCGAGGTTGTTTTCCTCGACGAAACTGTCTGGCCAGACTTCAGTCATGATCTCGTCGCGCGTGAGTACTCGACCGTTGTTTTCGACGAGGTAGAGCAGCGTGTCGAACGCCTTTGGAGTTAAAGGCATTGCCCCACTCTCGCCAAAGAGCACTCGGTCAGACACATCTATCCTAAAGGCGCCAAAGACATAAAGACGTTTTGCTTGTCTTTTCATCGACTTAGCGGGCCTCTCACAAGTCTTTCAAAAGATTCTCATGAGGATTTCAGGAGTTTCTAAGTACGCATCGCGGCCAGAAAGGTATTTTCCATTCATCAGGCAAGCAGCACCCTCGACGGCCGCTAAATCCTGTTTTACCCGGCGCTCATTCTATTCCGATTCGTTTTTTCAGAGAACCAGAAAGGCAAAAGAAAGTGAATAAAGCAATTCCTAATACCAACGAATTCCAGTCACGAGAGCATGCGCTCGTCCTTGGCGGAAGCCTTGCAGGACTCCTCGCAGCGCGTGTTCTTGCTGACCATTTCGAGCGCGTCACTCTTATCGAACGTGACCGTTTTCCGGGAGCTCCCGCCGCACGACGCGGTACTCCGCAAGCAAACCACGTTCATGCAATGATGCCCAGAGGTCGCCAGATCATTGAGGAACTATTTCCCGGTATACATCACGAAATGATGTCCGACGGCGCGCCGCTTTTGGACATGGCCAAAGATGTTGCGTGGCTGACTCCACAGGGTTGGGGCCTGAACTTCGACTCCGACATCGAAATTCTTGCATTCACACGCCCTCTTCTTGACTTCCACGTAAGGCGACGACTGGCTGACTGCTCCAACGTCCGAATCCTTCATAACACTGAAATCTTCCGATTGCTTGAAGGCACTGACGGTCGGATCGATGGCGTAATGGTACGCATCGCCACGACTGAGGGAATAAACATTGAAACGATTTTGAAAGCAGATCTGGTTGTTGATGCATTGGGAAGGGCATCACGCGCTCCGGATTGGTTGGAAGAACTGGGTTACGACTCACCTCAAGAGACTGTGGTCAACGCGCATCTTGGTTATGCAAGTCGTTTGTTCGAAATCCCTGCTGGCGTTACCTCAAGCTGGAAAGGTCTCTTCATTCAGTCGGCACCGCCTGATGAAAAGCGCGGGGGACTTCTGTTTACGGTCGAGGGAGACCGTTGGCTGGTTACGCTCGTCGGTGGGGGTCGCGACTATCCTCCCAAGGATGAGGAAGCGTTCATCGAATTCGCACGCAGTCTTCGATCACCAATTATCTACGACGCAATTAAGAACGCTAATCCTATCTCACCAATCAAAGTACATCGCGGGACCGAAAACCGCTTGCGTAATTTCGCTTCACTGAGAAGGCAACCAAAAAACTTTGTAGTTCTCGGTGATTCACTCTGCGCATTCAACCCGGTCTACGGGCAAGGAATGACAATCGCAGCGATGGGTGCCTTAACACTCGACGCCGTGCTGCGCGAGCAGACATCTACACAAGCCAATTTCGCGAAGCAGTTCCACAGTCGCATGGCCCACGTGACAAAAGCTCCATGGATGTTGGCGACTGGAGAAGACTATCGCTATCGCGAAACTGAAGGCGGTTCCCCAACTCTGATGACGAGATTCATGCATGCCTATATGGATCGCGTAGTTAAGCTTTCAACATTTGATCCCGTCGTCCGAACTCTTTTGCTGCGGGTGTTCGGCATGCTCGAGCAACCTTCGGCGTTCTTTCGCCCAAACATTCTGAAGCGCGTTCTCAAATATAGCCTGGACAGGAAACGACAACCGAAAACGCGCGAAAGAAAATCACCTGCAAGGAAACTGGTCTACGAAACTTCCCTCGAGAAAAGGATATGAAGAAATGATGCGCAGAACTGAAATCACCGTTGAAACTGACCGACTGATTCTTATCAATCGACGCTCAAGCCAAACTCAGTGGTGCGACAGCTGCGAAGGCAACGTTGCCATGTTGACTATTGACGAGGCCGCCATCGCGGCCCACGTCAATTCCCGAACTATCTTTGGATGGGCTGACTCAGGACGACTGCACTCGGCAGAAACTTCCCAGGGATTACTCCTTATTTGCCCCCACTCACTGTGACAAATTAAAAGCCGTGGGCAAGCCACTTTACGCTTTGCCCACGGGATCCATTTCTTGAAATGTTACTGAGCCGCTATGAGTCAGCACAATATTCCTAGAACAAAAGGTGACCTCGATAGGGGAAGTTTCCTGCGCCGATGTCGTCGCGCATGTCGATGCGCGCCTCCTTGATACCATCGAAGACACCTTTCCCACTCCCATCAATAAAAGGATGTTGACAGCGTCCTTCGACTTCTCCGGCAAGGGCAGCGCAGTCTGCGTACTTGCCCGTGAACACATAGTTGGTTCTGAACATGCCAGGTTGTCCGTCATATGTTCCGACAAAAGTCTCGGTTCCGGCTTCGTAGTAAGCCCCGCCCGCTGAGCACTTGGAGGTTTCGACGAAAACATACTGACAACCGTTTAGAGATCCGGTCATGCTGAGGATGTAGGTGGCCCCCACACCCTCAGGATCGGTGCATGCGCCCTGGGCGGCATAATAGCCGATTCCGGAGATCTGTATCGCGCCCCCAGTCCGCATGGGCGACGGACCGGCGAAAACCCCACTGATCAACGTCATAGCTGTCAAAGCTGTGAGTCCCCAAATTGTGAGTCGTCGTTTCATGATTCTTATCTCCTGTTACTAATTAGTTTGCGTACTTGGAAAGTCAAATTCGGCAATCGTCTTGGCAATCATGTCTTAATCAATGAGTCCAGGAGCTCGCGATGTTCAGGCATGTCGTTGATTCGTAAAATCACTTCATCGCGAATTCTGAAATTATTGGAGCCTCCTGATTCTCGCGACTGAGAATTCGCGCGGTATTGCCTCACCATTTAACGCGGAAAGTTTGCCGGAAACCTCTAATGCTCTTTGCGACCTTGCCATTAACTTCATCACGTCGGGTCTGTATAATTCCCGGAAACAGCGAAGTGTCCGATATGCTTTAGCTTGTCGGTGTTGTACAAACCTGGAGTCTTAACTTGGCCCACACCGACAAGCTAAAGCATATCGGACACTTCCCAAAGCATTCACAAAGACCCAGACTTGTAAGCTTGCCCCACAATGAAACTTGTGCCTGATGATGTCACCCAGCTACTTGTAGCCTGGAGCAACGGCGACGAAGCCGCTCGCGATCAGCTGATCCCACTCGTTTACGAAGAACTTCATCGCCTGGCTCATCAGTACATGAACCACGAACGACCGGGTCACACTCTGCAAACATCGGCGCTGGTAAACGAAGCGTTTGTCAGGCTCGTCGACCAACGAAACGTTCACTGGCAAAACCGGGCCCATTTCTTTGGTATCGCCGCCCAAATGATGAGGCGCATTCTGGTGGATTATGCTCGTACGCGTCAGGCAGAAAAGCGTGGCGGCAATGTGGTTGTCATCACTTTAAACGAGGAACTCATCGTTTCGGATGAACAGAACGACGAGGTAGTCGCTTTAGATGACGCATTAAAACGTTTGGTTCAGCTTGACCAACGAAAGTGTCAGATAGTTGAGCTACGTTTTTTCGCCGGCTTATCAATTGAAGAAACCGCTGAGGTGATAGGCCTTTCACCCGGTTCGATCATGCGGGAATGGACCCTGGCTAAAGCCTGGCTCCGCAAAGAGATAAAAAATATGAAGTAAATTTTGAGAGGTTTGGTAGCCTTCTTACGCGTATTAGTTTAAGGAGACCGTCTCACGCGATCTTTTAAGAGGCCCCACAGCCGTTAAGTCTCTCCTCTATGAATCAGGAACGCTGGCGATTAATTGATCGGCTTTTTCATGAAGCGCTGAAACTCACTTCGAGCGAGCGCGAAAAGTTTCTTTCTGATGCTTGCGGCGCTGATGGACAGTTGCGCTCCGAGATCCAGGAACTTATCTCTTCGCACGAAGAATCCGAAAGCTTTATCGAAACCCCTGCCGCAGGTTTAGCAACTGAATTATTGTCAAAGACCAAGGGTAGTTTGGCCCCCGGGCAGTCCATTGGTCCTTATAAGATCCTTTCGGTGCTAGGTATCGGAGGAATGGGTGAAGTCTATCTCGCCCAGGACAATCGTTTGGGTCGGAATGTCGCCCTCAAACTTCTTCCTGCCCAGTTTACCCTGAGTCCTGAACGCGTTCGCCGCTTTGAGCAGGAGGCGCGCGCGGCCTCCGCCCTTAATCATCCGAACATCGTGACGATTCACGAAATTGGTGAAACACAGGGCACCAAATTTATCGTCACCGAGTTTGTCGAAGGCCAAACTTTGCGAGAGGTAATTGGAAAGGGGGCTTTAAGTTTAGCTCAAGCACTCGACATTACGATTCAAGCGGCAGGAGCGTTAGAAGCAGCTCACAAGGCAGGAATTGTTCATCGCGATATCAAACCTGAAAACTTAATGGTGCGAAGTGATGATTACGTGAAGATCCTGGATTTCGGTCTTGCAAAGCTGAGTGAAAGAGCTTCGCTGGGCGCAGATTCAGCGTTGCCGACTCAGATGCAGGTCAAGACAAACCCGGGCATGGTAATGGGCACCGTTCAATATATGTCGCCCGAACAGGCGCGGGGTGAAGTAATTGATGCCCGGACGGACGTTTGGTCCTTAGGCGTCGTGCTCTACGAAATGGTAACCGGCCGCGTGCCGTTTGAAGGTAAAACGACGAGTCATGTAATTGTCTCGATTCTTGAGAATGAACCTGAGTTTGAGACGCATAATGTACCTGCTGAATTGCAACGAATTCTCATCAATGCTCTACGCAAGGAACCTGCACACCGTTATCAATCCGCCAAAGAACTGGAAGTTGATCTCAAGAACCTGAAACAAGAGTTGGAAGTCGGTATCCGACTCAAAGCTGTTTCCAGCTC
This sequence comes from Acidobacteriota bacterium, assembly GCA_046734235.1. Lineage (GTDB taxonomy): Bacteria > Acidobacteriota > Blastocatellia > Pyrinomonadales > Pyrinomonadaceae > PSRF01. Next base: position 17,216 of record JBKPQV010000074.1, on the reverse strand, counting down.
TGGCTTGACAGGATCAGAAGTCAGAGGCGGGATTGCCACTGGTGATAGCTCTCCGCCTAAGACGGTTCCGACAAACGAATCCGTTATCTATTCAACATCAAGCGCAGAATACCTCTTTGGAGAAATCAAGCGCCACAAACGGGGTTTGATTGTGGGCGTCGCAGCTCTTGCATTAATAGTCGCGGCCTTGATCTATACATTTTCAATTTCTCGTAAAGGAACAGTCGTCCCTGCTTCACTCGATACCATTGACTCCGTTGCAGTGTTGCCGTTTGTAAACGAAAGCAAAGATCCAAATACTGAGTATCTTTCGGATGGAATCAGCGACAGCATTATTAACCGACTGTCGAAATTGTCTAACCTCCGCGTTGCGTCTCTTAGTTCAGCCCTGCGCTACAAGGGACAATCGATCGACGCAGCAATGGTTGGTCGTGACCTCAAGGTGCGTGCAGTCTTAATTGGTTGGATGACCACGCGTGGAAATACTCTTACGATCCGTACGGAACTGGTTGACGTGCGAGACAATCGTAGACTTTGGGGCGAGCAATATAACAACCGCCAGTTAGCGGATTTGTTACAGGTGCAGGAGGATATTTCTCAACGTATATCTGAAAACTTGCGACTTCGTTTGAGCGGCGAGGACCAACAACGACTCAAAAAGCGAGAGACCGAAAACAGCGAAGCATATCAGTTGTATCTTCAAGGCCGATTTTACTGGAACAAATACAGCGACGACGGATTTAGAAAAAGCGTCGGATATTTCAAAGATGCAATTGAAAAAGCTCCGACTTATACGCTGGCTTATGCAGGCCTGGCTGACTCTTACAGTTTGCTTGGTGAGATGGGAATGATGCATCCTCACGAGGCATTTCCTGCAGCTCGCACTTATGCTGAGAAGGCGATAAGCCTTGATGATTCACTCGCCGAAGCACACCTGTCGCTGGGAATCGTCAAACTCTTTTACGATTGGGATCTTGAAGGAGCCGGAAAAGAGTTAAGTCGAGCAAAGGAACTGGACCCACTCAACGCTCAGATCCATCATTTCTATGGCCACTACCTTCAATTTAGGGGAAAGCCGGAGGAGGGACGTATTGAGATGGGGCGCGCTGTCGAACTTGATCCAACAAATCTCATCATCAACACGGAAGCTGGCCTGGCGGACCATTACATGCGCCGGTATGACGCTGCCATTGCCGCGCTGAAGAAAACTCTCGATCTTGATCCGACTTTCACCTATGCATCATGGGGAATAGCCCAGGCCTATGAAGAGAAGAAAATGTATCAGGAAGCCATGGAGGAATTGAATAAAGCCAAAACGTACGATCCGAATTGGGTTTGGATTAAATCTGAAATGGGGTGCGTGCTTGCGTCTCTCGGTAGAAGATCCGAGGCGGAGGCAATAATCGAGGAATTACGCAAGCGATCCTCAAGTGAATACGTAGATGCGACCCTTATCGCCTTTATCTACATCGCTCTGGGCGACAAGGATCAAGCTTTTGTCTGGCTTGAAAAAGGATACCAGGAGCGAGCCGGAAATATACCCTGGATCCACTTGGATCCAAGGTATGACAAATTGCAACCTGATCCACGACTGGCCGATTTGATACGACGGATTGGGATTGCCCACTGATCTGCTTCACGACGGGTCTCGGGGGCATTAAAAGCGGTGTTCTTATTCTCTTATTCTTAGTCTCTCTGATCTCGGGTCCGTAATAGAAGCTTTTGCGGTCGGTACTTGCTAAATTTCAGCTATCTGTAATACCTTGCACACACGTTCCCCCGAACGACCCCAATCACCCCTACTTAATTCTCCACCCCCGCTAAGTATAAGTGTCTTAAGCGAGGAACACCCAGCGTGAACGCTGAAGCAAAGAGAAGAATTCTTATTGTAGACGACTCTCGAACCATGCGACGTATGGTGGTTACATCGCTCGCCAACGTGGGCCACTGCAAGTTCGAGGAGGCTGCCAACGGCCTCGAGGCAATCGAGCGATTGGTGCTCGGGCCCGCGGATCTAATGATTCTCGATCTCAATATGCCTGAAATACATGGTATCGACGTCCTGAAGTTTGTGAGGGCTCGGCCAATGTATGAATCAATGCCAGTTGTGGTATTAACGACAAAAGGCGAAGAGTCCATCCAAAAAGAAGCTATGGCGGCCGGTGCAAGCCTCTATCTCACTAAGCCATTTACATCAACTGAGCTGGAAGCCAAAGTCAGAGGACTCTTAGCCGAAAACGAGGGATAGTGGCCGAAACTAATCAACCGCCGGACGAGTTCTTTAATCAATTCCTCGACGACTACTTTGCCGAGTGCGAAGAACACCTGACCGTCGTACGCCGTGGGCTGCTTAACATTGAGGGATTTGTCGACCGTCCCATAACTAATATCGCTCAGCTTGACGAGCTATTTCGTTCCTTTCACACGATGAAAGGGATCTCTGGAATGGTTGGCCTGGCTCCAGCCGAACAACTGGCTCATCAGATGGAAGATTATCTCCGCGTGCTTCGGCAAGGCGAGATAAATCTTACTAAGAATGGGTTCGATGCGCTGATTGATGGAACAAAATGTTTAGAACAGGTGATCGAGGCACATAAGAATCACGATCCCTTCCCACCAATTGACAAGACCATCGAAACCCTCGCACGGGCAACCGAAAGCGAACCAGGCAATTCACAACGAGCAGATGAGGCAAAAACAGAGTCCCAGACAAGCTGGCGCTTCCTCTTCGTACCTACGCAGGCTCGTGCGGATGCCGGCATCAACGTAAATCTTGTCCGCACACGTTTGCATAGTATCGGTGAGATTGCGAGTACGACACCAATAGTTCAGGAAAATGAGGTTGTGTTTGAGTTCATCGTCGCCACTGAGGCAACCGAAGACGAATTGCAGAGCTTGCAGGAACTCGGTCTCACTTTTGAAAAGGTAAGGAACGAATCTCCAGAAACCAGGCAAATCAACATTCAAGCGCCTGGCAGCACACAAACGCCCGCTACTTCGGTGCGCGTCGATCTGGTCCGGCTCGATCAATTGATGCTTCTTGTTGGGGAACTCGTAGTCACTCGCGCACGTCTCGAACAAGGTCTCAACTCCATTAGAAAAACGACGTCTCCTGCTGAGTGGAGAAAATTACAGGAAGTCAGCGTCGCTTTCGGCAAACAACTTCGGGATCTGCGAAACGATGTAATGCGAGTGCGCATGGTTCCGATCGCAGAGGTGTTTGAGCGCATGCGGTTCGTTGTACGCGATATCGCCAGGGAAACCGGTAAGAATATCCGTCTTGACCTAAGCGGTGAGGGCACGCAGATCGACAAATTCCTGGTAGAGCGCTTGATGGACCCACTATTACACCTGGTTCGTAACTCAATCAGCCACGGAATTGAACCTGAAGCTGAGCGCATCGCCAATGGTAAATCGAGAGAAGGTCACATTTTCCTGCGCGCCCGAACTTCCGGAGAATTAGTAATTGTTGAGGCGGGTGATGACGGTCGTGGAATTGATGTTCAAGGCGTAGCTGCGCGCGCTGATGGCGTCACGCTAGTGGACGCCGAAGGCCACGTCGACTTTGATAAGTTACTCAACACGATTGCTACACCCGGATTCTCTACTCGTGAACGGGCAGATAGAGCCAGCGGTCGAGGGGTTGGCATGGATGTAGTCAGCTCGGCCATTAAGGATTTAGCTGGCCACCTGTCTCTTCAGACGGAAGCTGGTAAAGGCACAACATTCACGATCTCGTTACCGCTGACGCTTGCGATTACCGATGCTCTTATCGCCAGCGCCGGCAACCACACCTTTGCAATTCATCGTTCTTCTGTTCAGGAAGTCATACAAATTGAGCCGGCATCGATCAAAGTTCTTGAGAACAATGAAATCATTCTTCATCGCGATGAAGTTTTGCCGTTGGTCCGACTGTCCCGTGTGTTCAACCTTGAGGATCGCGCCGGCGAACTGCTCTACGCGTTTGTGATCGGACAAGGCAATCGAGCAACCGGGCTTGTAGTCGATAAGGTAATCGGACTGCGTGAAGTAGTAGTTAGAACGCTCACCGATCCACTTACCGACGTTCAAGGAGTTGCAGGCGCAACTGAATTAGGTGATGGAAAGGCGATCTTAATTCTCGACGTGGGAGAGATCTTGAGTGCAGCCCGGGAAACGTCAACTGCGTCAGGAATTCATAGGTGAGTGCAAAAATGTCCAGTACAGCACCTGCACAATTATCTCAACAGTTCGTTTTATTCGAACTCGTTAGTACCACCTACGCACTTCGTAGTGCTTCTGTCAGCAGACTGGAGATGATTGAAAATGTCACTCCTGTTCCAAATGCAACTGATGCGCTCGAAGGAGTGGTACTTTCGCGCGGGAAGATTATTCCAGCCGTTAATTTGAGAGCCCGATTTGGTTTTCCAAAGATTCCGTATGACGTCCGAACCAGGCTCATTGTAGTTGAGGCTGATAATCGAACCGTCGGAATTGTTGTCGATGCAGCGCGAGAGTTTATAACGCTGCCGGAAGACCAGATCAAGCCTGCGCCGCAGGCGATTGCGAATCTCGATGGCGATTACCTGGAAGGAATTGCCAGAATCAACGGACGCATGATTCTCGTGTTGCGATTGGAGGAAATCCTAAAAATCGCAGACGAAGCACCCGAAAAGACTGCGCACGAAAATGAGCCTAATGACCCGAATACTTTCAGGAAAGAGTGAAGGACGGTAACCCCAAAAGGAGCTGCTGTATATGTCCAGTCAAATGAGAGCACCCGAACCGAACAATCTTGAAGCGGAGATCGCAAATGTTCGTGAACAAGCCGAAGAGGTCGTAGAGGCTGCCAATACGGTTAAAGACATCGCCAATGAAGTGGCCACAGGGGCTACGTCACAAATTGCTTCACTCGACTCAGCACTGGAACGCTGTCACCAACTGACTACTTCTTTGAAGGAAAGCGCAGATCAGGCCACTTCAATCATCACATCGGCAGAACAGATTGCGGCCGCCGTGACTGAGACCGCAGTTTCAGTGGAACAGGTCACTGGCAACGCCGCGCAACTTGCTTCATCTGTAAATGAAACTGCAGCAGCAATCGAAGAGACATCAACATCCATTCAGAAAGTCACCACAACTGTGCAGGAGATGTCCATCTCAGCTGAATCAGTTTCAAATGCCGCGACTGAACTTAGCTCCTCTATTAAGAACGTTGTCGCGGATACAGAATCGTTGACATCTGCTGTCAATGAAACGGCTGCGGCAATGGAGGAGACAGCTCGTTCTAATCAGGGGCTGGCGGAGAATTCCGACGATTTAACGGTAGCTGCTGAACAAACTTCGGCCGCCATCAACGAAATGGGAGCCTCAATCGAAGAGGTCTCTTCCATGGCAGAGAACATGGTCTCGTCTGTCGAAGAAGTCTCTACGTCAATGGAGGAAATGGCGCGGTCCATCCAAGGGGTGTCTCAAAACACCTCGCGGATTACAGATGAAACCACCGCTGCAGCAAACAGCGCGGCCGAGATGGATCGGTCGCTTCAATCAGTTGCAACTATGGCGCAGAATGCGAATGAAATAACTATTCGCGTGGAGAAGGACGCTCGGGAAGGCGGCGCAATGGCGCGCACATCAATCGAAGGCACAGGTCGTGTTCGTGAGGCCATGAATCAGTCGGCTGCCGTGATCCGAGAAATGGGAAAACGATCTAACGAAATTGGAGGAATTGTTAATACCATCAATATCATTGCTGAGCGCACAAACATGCTCTCACTCAACGCATCTATTGAAGCAGCGCGAGCAGGTGAAGCAGGTCGGGGTTTCGCAGTCGTAGCAGAGGAAATTCGTAACCTCGCGGATCGTTCAGCCCAGGCGACTGCCGACATAGCAGTCATTATTCAAGCGGTGCAAGAGGTCGTGCAGGAGGCAATCAAAGCAACGTCAGATGGAGTCAAAGTTGCTGAAGAAGGAAACCGGCTAGCTGAAGACGGTCTTAAAGGCCTGGAAAAGATTCTCAATGGGATCGGTGAAACGACGCAACTGGTTGCTCAGATTGCCAGAGCAACTGAAGAACAGTTAACTGCAGGACAAGATGTTCGTCGAGCAATCGAGACAGTTGCAGCACAATCCAGGCATGCCGCCGTAGCCAGCTCAGAGCAAGCTACAACCGCCCAGCGAATTGTTCAATCGGCTACAGGAATGCGCAAAGTAGCGAAAGAAGTTAACCAGGCCATGTCCGAACAGGCGAGAGCGGCGCGCGAAATCATTAAGGCATCACAAAGCACCAGTAAGATTGCTTCTCAAGTTCGTAAAGCAGCAGGAGAACAATCAATCGGAGCACAGCAAATAGCGACGGCTCTTAATTCAATGCGTCAAGGTGCAAGCTCAACATTCAAGGCTCTGCAGGGACAGTCCACAGCAGCGAACCAGGTTTCTGCTGAGACTACCCGAGTAACTCAGATGATCGCGAACCTCAGTAAAGCCACCATGGAGCAAGCGGGAGCGTCAAGTCAGATCAGCCGCGAAGCAGACTCAATGAAACAACAGGCGGACCAAGTTGCTCGGGCGATGTCTGCCCAGGCGCGAGCTATCAAGGAAACGCGCGAAGCAACCGCCAGCATTTCCGAACAGATTCATTTGATCGCACAAGCAAATATCCAGCATGCGCTATCGGCCGAATCGATTCGCGAATCACTCTCCGAGACCCGACAGATCACCGATCGTAATGCGCGAACGGCAACCAAAACGATAACAGTCACAACCTCCCTCCTCGGATCGGCGTTGGAACTTTCAAGCATTATGGACAAGGTCGATCGAGATCGTTCAGGCTCAAATGGCTCAACAGGTCCATCAACAAAGAAGCGTGTTCGTCAACCCAGAAGGGACGATCAAAGCGACTTACCCCCGCAAGAGCTTTCCAATCCCTCATATTCTGAAGCCAAAGGTGAAGACTGAGAAGTTCGACGATTTCACATAGATTTCGCTCGGGAAGGTATCTGGTAAACAGTTAACTATAGAATGACGAACAATTCGCCAACTGCACCGGTGTTTGGCGTTTTTACCACCGACGCAGAACTAAAGATCAAGGTTTGGGATAACACGTTAGTGCGCTTTACTGGTGTGTCCGCCGAAACTGCTCGGGGTAAGCCGATTCAGGAACTGTTTCCAGAGATTGAAACCCGCGGACTCACTCAAAAGCTTCAAACTGTACTGACCAAAGGGATGGTGGAAGTTCTTGCTCCAGCCTTCCATCGCTACCTGATTCCCTGCCCTCCACAAATTCCTTCGACTCGTTTCGAGCGAATGCTACAACGAGCCACCATTGCGCCCGTTCTTGAAGACAAACAAACCATCGGTGTCCTGGTAACGATTGAAGATGTAACCGCGCGAGTCGAGCGTGAGCATGAACTGTCGGAGCTCTTAAACAGCCCAGATCCGGAAACACGATTGAGCGCAACCGAAGCGTTGGCCGACTGTGTTGAAGTTGAGAATGAACTAAGTCTCGTCTCGGCAATTTCTGATGACGACTGGCGCGTAAGACAAGTTGCAGTGCAAGGGCTCGTGAAACGCTCTGCCCCTGATGCCATTCATGCACTGTTAGAAATGTTGCGCGAAGATCATCGCAATCTGGCCATTCTCAACAGCGCTTTGCAAGTGCTTTCGATGGTCGAGGTTGAGACGCTTCCGACTTTGATTGAATTCCTGCAGGACAATGATCCTGACCTCCGAATGCAGGCGGCTTTGGCGTTAGGCGAACAGCGAGATAGCGCCGCCTTACCAGCTCTGCTCAGTGCCTTGGCTGATAAAGACATTAATGTCCGCTACCACGCGATCGAAGCGCTGGGGAAGATAAGAGACCCTCAGGCAGTTGAGTCACTAATAAAAATCGCGGAATCAAAGGACTTTTTTTTAGCCTTTCCGGCTCTCGACGCTCTAAAAGAGATTGGTGAACCGATCGAGGCCAGTCGTCTACTCAACTTGCTTGAAGTCGAGTTGTTGCGCGACGCTGCAGCGGAAACTTTGGGAGCACTTGGTAATGAAACGGTGGTGGCGCCTCTTGCTTCGCTACTAAATGCCAGTCAAGAGGCGGTGCCTGCCGCCGCAAGTGCTTTGACGACGCTCTACGATCGATTTGACCAGCAGCACGGCGAAGGCGATTACATCGCAGAACTCACTGCTAAAGAGATACAACCCAGCGGGATTCAACACCTCTTAACTGCAATCAATGAAGCTCAGACTGCCGACCTGCGTCCTTTAGCGATGGTAATCGGATGGCTCCGTGGTCCGGCCATCGATCGGACACTTGTACGCTTGTTAGGTGAGGCCAGCGTCCGCAATGAAGTTTTGGATGCACTGACGCATCATGGAGAAGGAGTGCTCAATCTCTTAATTGACCAGGTTGCTTCGGAAGATCTGGAGACAAGGCGTGCGGCGGTCACTGCGCTTGGACGTCTTGGTTATAGACGAGCGACTATTCCGCTCACCGAGGCCCTCGAGAGTGATCCATCGATCAAAATCGAAGTTGCAGTCGCGCTGGCTAGAATCGGAGACGAAGCGGCGCTGGAACCTCTCCTGGCCATGATTGGCGATACGGATGGAGTTGCTCGTCAGGCAATCGTGGGCGCGCTCAACTCAATTGGCGCGGCCAGCATGCCTGAACGCATTAAGCCGCTACTGCATCATGGGGATCCACTGGTGCGCGAGTCGGCCGCAAAGATTGCAGGGTACTTTGGCTATGAAGCTTGTGCGGATGAACTTATTAATTGCTGTCAAGACGAAGACGAACTTGTCCGCAAAGCGGCGGTGGAACACCTTCCGTTTCTCGAGGACGAACGCGTGCACCCATTACTACGCGAACGGTTGCAGACGGATACGCCCAAGGTGCGTGCTGCTGCGGCGGCTGCTTTGGGCAATGTGATGGATGCAGATAACGATTTGATAGAGGCGCTCAAAGACGAAGACACATGGGTGCGCTATTTTGCAGCCAAATCGTTGGGTCGACTACGAAGTTCTTTGTCCGTACCCACACTAATAGAAGTCGCCAATCACGACTCGTTCAATCATGTCCGTATCGCAGCGTTGGAAGCGCTCGGGCAGATTGGTAGCCCCAATGCCATAAACACTATTCAGGCTCATCTAACGTCGGACGACAGGGATGTAGCGCGGGCGGCTCGAGAAGCACTCGATGAAGCCGGTAAGCAAGTTTAGCGAAAAGGGTTCTTGGAAATAGACATGGAGTTGTTAGCGCCAAGCGGTACCGAAATCTTGTTACGTGATTTAGTGCAGGATCACATCGGCATGCTCTTTGATAAGGACAAAACCGTGTTGCTTCTGGACAAACTTTCGCCACTGGTAATTGAACGAGGCTTTCAATCTTTTCTTGATTACTATTATTTGCTCAAGTATGACGATAAGGCAGACATTGAATGGAAAAAGGTAATTGACGCGGTCACGGTTCAAGAGACCTACTTCTGGCGAGAGATAGACCAGATACATGCATTGGTTGATATTCTGGTTCCAGAGTGGGCCAAGCGTAGATACGGTGAACCGTTACGAATATGGAGTGCTGCGTGTGCTACTGGTGAAGAGCCTTTAACGATAGCAATGGCCCTGTCTGAAGCCGGCTGGTTCGAACGCATTCCGATTGAGATTTACGCAACTGACGGAAGTTGCGCTGCACTTCAGAAAGCCAAAGATGGACGCTTTCGTGAGCGAGCGTTTCGCAATTTACCATTGGCGTTGCGCAACAAGTACTTTCGACAGGAAGGTAACATGTGGAGGGTTGATCCCGAGCTTCACTCACACATCCACTGGGAGGTTGCGAATTTAGTGAACCGGTCCGACATTCTCCAGTTCGCAGCTTCGCAATTCATATTCTGTCGTAATGTATTCATTTACTTCTCCAACGAGACGATTCGCAGAGTGGTCAGAACGTTTGCAGAGCAAATCCAACCGCCAGCTTATCTATTTGTGGGCGTGTCGGAATCATTGTTGAAAGCGAGTAACGACTTTGATTTGCTTAGCGTAGGAAACGCTTTTGTCTACAAATCAATAGCGTCTAAAGCTATGCCCTCCACGCTTAACAAGGGGAATACTGCGGCGGTGAAATGATAGGAATGAGTCAAATCAAACGAGTACTGGTAATAGATGATTCCGCTTATGTGCGGAAAGTGGTTACACAAATGCTCTCAAGAAGCCCATTTCTTGAGGTCGTCGGAACTGCGCGCGATGGCAAGGATGCACTTGAAAAAGTCGAACTGCTTAAACCGGACGTAATCACCTGCGACCTAATCATGCCGGAAATGAACGGCGTCGAGTTTGTTACTGAACAAATGAAACGAAGGCACCTGCCGGTCATCATCATGAGCGTCGCCAATGAGACCGCAGAAATGACTTTGAATGCCCTCGAAGTAGGCGCAATCGACTTTGTGCAAAAGCCTACTGCGCTGGCGACCGACAAGATTCTAGAGATTTCCGCTGAACTCATCGCTAAGGTAAAGGCTGCCGCGGAGATCCCAACGACGCGACTGCCAGCAGCAGTTGAATCCAGCAACATCGCTTCCCTACCGGTTGGCAGACCCCACACTGACTCAGTGGATATCGTTGTGCTTGGTGTTTCAACAGGTGGTCCCCAGGCACTTCGACATCTCATACCACAGCTGCCTGCTGACCTTGGCGTCCCGTTGGCCATAGTCATGCACATGCCCGTAGGCTACACTGAGATGTACGCCAAAAAGTTAAATGAGCTCTCCAACCTCCAATTCGATGAGGCTCATGAAGGAGAGTTGCTTGAAGCTGGCAAAGCTCTTTTGGCCCCCGCAGGTCGGCATCTGACTTTTCGCCGAGATCAAAAAGGACAAGTTATCGCCCATCTTGACGCCCGTCCTTTTGAAACGCTTCACCGGCCAAGCGTTGATGTGCTCTTCAAATCAGCTGCGGAGACGTACGGCTCTCGTGTACTAGGCGTGGTGATGACTGGAATGGGGTCTGATGGCATGGAAGGTGCGTCGTTGATCAAGGCAAAGGGAGGGATGGTTTATACAGAGAGCGAAGACAGTTGTGTAGTTTATGGCATGCCTCGCGCCGTTGTTGATGCCGGCTTAAGTGATAAATCAGTGACGCTCGATTCTATGGCAAAGGTGATTTGGGAGGTCGCATGAACTACAAAATCCTGGTTGTAGACGATTCCGCAATGTCGCGGCGATCACTCAAGCGTGTTCTCGAAGGTGGCGGTTACGCGGTGATTGAGGCCGAGGATGGAATAGCCGCACTTGAAACCTATCACCTCGAACGTCCGGATCTGGTGATGCTCGACATGTTAATGAAAGGTATGTATGGATTGGATGTTTTGGCAAAACTGCGGGAAATGGATCTGAACGCCAGAGTAGTTGTGGTTACTGCCGATATTCAAAACTCGACCAAAGAAATGGCATTGGAAGGTGGCGCTCTTGGTTTTGTTAACAAGCCATTTGCAGCCGAGATCGTACTGAAAACGGTCGCAACAATTCTCGGGCACGAGAGTTTCCAAAATGGTATTGACGGAACCACAAACTGACGCTCTGACCGAGCTAATTAATATTGCGTTCGCCCGCACCGGCGCAGCGCTGTCTGATCTTACAGGCCATCGGGTGCTCTTAGAGCCGCCGACCGTCTCCCTGCACTTGACGAGTGAGTTAGACAATCATCTCTCCAGATTTCTACCGGGTGAAGTTGCCTGGATTCATCAGGTCTTTGATGGACCAGTAGCCGGTGATGCTCTGCTCTTACTAAACCAGGAAGGTGCAGTTCAGCTAACCGAACTCTTAACAGACGATGTAACGACGCATCGTCTGGATGAGTCTGCTCGTGAAGTCTTGACCGAAGTGGGAAACATTCTCTTGAATGCGTGCCTGGGAGTCTTTGGCAATGTTTTAAATGTCCACGTCGGTTTCTCTGTACCTCGGCTGCGTGTAGACAACGTCGACGAACTTATTGAATGGCTGAACTCCAGTAAACGGGAGTTGCGCTATGCATTAATTATCTTTACCAAGTTTCAGATTAGAGATAGTCGGGTTAACGGTTATCTGGTGCTGGTGCTCAATATGAAAGCTTTCGACCGCCTGGTTTCGGAAATTGACCACTGGATCGAAACCGAAGGGGGCACGCCTAATTTCGATTCCATCCCTCAACGGTTCGAACCCTGAGAAGATTTTCGGTGGCCACTCAAATCGACAAAACCAATGAGTCGGATGTTCTCAACGAAGCGATGCTTCGTTGGGTGCAGGTCCACGGCGCACAAGGAATCATCACTACTGATGATCAGCTGCGGATTCGTGGTTGGAATCATTGGATGGAACTCCGTACGGGGCGGAAATCTGAGACGATGCTCGGGTTAAATTTGTTGGAAACCTTTCCACAAATGATCGAGCGCAAACTCGACCGCTATTACCAGCGCGCACTTGAAGGACAAAGCGGCGTTCTGTCGCAAAAACTACATCGCTATTTGCTGGAAATGCCGGCAGCAGCAGGTGAAGATGACGAACAGATGTATCAAAGCGTTCGGATCTCACCACTCGTCTATAAGGGAAATGTAGTTGGCACGGTCACAGTTATCGACGATGTTACCGAACGTGTAAAACGGGAAGCGGAACTGCAACGGCAGCTCGAACTACGAGCACAATTGCTCGCCGGCGAGTCGGCAGCGAGGAGCATCGCAGAATCTGCTAGCCGTAGGCTCCAGAACCTGCAAATGATCACAGATGAAGCTTTGGCTCAAATGTCACTCGACGATCTTTTGAACAGCAGCGTCAAGATCATTCGTAGCATTCTGAGCGCCGATAATGCGGGCATCCTTTTAGCTGAAACAAACGGCGACTTGATCGTGCGAGCCACCGATGGCATGGAATTCGACTTAATCGGCGTACGTGTTCCAGCAGGTACAAGCTTTTCCGGTCTAGTCGCTCAGGAACGTCGACCGACAACCATGGATGGGAATTTACCGCCGGGCCCTTTTGATGAAATTGTTGAAAAGGAGGGCATACAATCAGCAGCGGGAGTTCCACTACTTGCAGACAAGCGATTACTTGGAGTGCTGTGCGTCGGCACAAAGCGAATCCAAACTATTACCGAGGATGATTTAAGGTTCCTCAGCCTTGTTGGCGATCGCGTGGCTGTGGCCATCGAACGTATTCGACTCTATAACGCAGAAAGAGATGCGCGAGCGCAGGCTGAAAAGGCAAACCAACTAAAGGATCAGTTTCTGGCGACCGTCTCTCACGAGTTACGGACGCCACTTAATGCCATCCTCGGTTGGGCTCGCATGTTATCGTCGGGCCGCATCGATGAAGGAACCTCGCGACACGCTATCGAGGTGATCGAACGTAATGCTCGTTCTCAGGCTCAACTCATAGATGATCTCTTGGATGTTTCCCGTATTATTTCTGGCAAACTACGTCTAAACATTTGTCCGGTTGAACCTTTATCGATAGTTGGGCTCGCCGTTGATGCCGTCCGCCCGGCCGCTGACGCCAAAGAAATAAAGCTAAAGACGAACTTTGGTCCTGACGTCGGAACGATTCCTGGTGATCCCGATCGGATACAACAGATCATTTGGAACCTCATTTCGAATGCAATCAAGTTCACGCCTAATGAGGGCACAGTTGAGGTCTCCGTTCAGAGAAATAAGTCGCAGATCGAAATCGTGGTTGCAGACACCGGTCAGGGCATCCATCCAGAGTTTTTACCTTTTGTATTTGATCGCTTCCGTCAGGCTGATGCGACTGTTGCCAGGGCGCACGGAGGACTGGGACTCGGTTTGGCGATTGTCCGGCACCTCACGGAACTACACGGAGGTAAAGTTTATGCTGAAAGTGAGGGTGAAGGTCGGGGCGCCACTTTTCGCGTAGAGTTACCTATTAAGCTCGCATCAGTATTAGATATCGACGAAAAACAAGACGGGGAAGATTCAGACAACCCTCACTTCGATTGTCCTCCCTTATTGCGTGGATTACGCGTATTGATTGTCGATGACGAAGCTGACTCGCTCGATCTCATGAAGACTGTATTGGGTGAGTGTGGTGCTGAGATTCTTGCTGCATCATCAGCTGCCGAGGGATTACTTGCTGTTACAGCTCACCTTCCCGATGTCTTGCTTTCTGACATTGAAATGCCGAGAGAAGATGGATATAGCTTTATCCGCAAGGTCAGAGAACTACCAATTGATCATGCGAAAAAGATTCTTGCGGTAGCTCTCACCGCTCACGCAAACAAGGAAGACCGCCTCCGAGCACTCGCCGCCGGCTTTCAAGTACACGTTCGCAAGCCCGTTGACCCCAACGCACTAATCAGCGCGATAAGCAACCTCGTCGAAGAGCACCAAAAAGCCAAGGTTGAATAGTCCTCTTGGCGCTATTGGCCCAATCAGTCGTATTCGGCCTACAATATGCGACCGTTCCTAAAACAAGATGAGCACCCAACAATCAGCAACGCAAATTCGTGTCGCGAGCGCCGCGGACGCCGAGAAGATCACAGTTCTAATAAATCGTGCGTTTAAGATAGCCGAACAGTTCTTCATCGACGAGGATCGCATCGATCTAAAAACTGTCCTTGAATATCTTGCAAAGGGTGAGTTTCTTGTAGGTGACAACAACGAAATGATGTGGGGCTGTGTCTACCTCGAGCAGCAGGGCGACCGAACCTACCTTGGTTTGCTTTCGATTGATCCAGATCTGCAACAATCAGGCCTGGGTTCACGACTCATGAGCGCAGCTGAAGACTATTGTCGCGCACGCAACAGTACTTATATCGATATCCTAACAGTCAGCTTGCGCGAGGAGTTACGCGGGTACTATGGAAAACGAGGCTTTGTCGTAACTGGAACTACTCCGTTTCCTGACGACGTCCAGACCAAGGTTCCTTGTCATTTCGTAAATATGTCTAAGCGACTTTAAACGCACCGGTTTGAAACTAACGAAGGAGAAAACCCCAATGCCAGTCTACATGGTTGAACGAGAGTTGCCGGGAATTCAAATGGATCAACTCGCCGCAGCTCAAAAAGCCGCTATCGCGACGAGCGATCAGTTCACCGCCCAAGGAAAGGATGTGCGCTACATTCGCACAACCTTTGTACCAGGTGAAGCACATTGTATGTGTTTGTTTGAAGCAGCGAATCCGGAGATAGTGAAAGAAGTAAACGAGGCTGCCCAGATACCGTTCACTCGAATTGTAGAAGCCCTCGATCTGACGCCGTAAACCCTTTCAGCGTCTCTGCGGTCTCTGCGTCTCTGTGTTAATACAGCATTAAGATCTTGAAGACTTTTTAAACGCGGAGACGCAGAGAACGCAGAGACGCTGAGAGTTGCTCAAGACTCAATTACTGCTTGATCGCCTTACGCAACTCTTCCGCCATCGCAGGGTTGATAGTCTTCAACAATTCGTATTCACCCATGGCCTGCTTGCGGTCGTCAATTGCGTAATAAGTCATTCCGAGATTGAAGTGAGCCTGCGCGAGCGTGGGTCGTAGCTTGATCACTTCTCTGTAGGCTTCTATCGCCTCGGAGTAACGACCAGCGTTGTAGAGGGTTAATCCTAAGTTGAAGTGGGCCGCCGCGTTTGTTGGCTCGATTTCCGCCGCGCGCTTCAACGCCTTTGCCGCTTCCTCATACTTATTCAGACCGTTATAAGCGTTGCCCAAATTCTTATAGGCGTAGGAAAGAGCTTCCTTGCGTTCCTGATAACCCTGCGTATATGCCTGTCCGGTGTCGCCCAAAAGTGTAATTGCCTTCTGGCTCGCGTCGATACCGTCCTGATAGCGATTGGTGTGGTTAAACGCAAAACTGAGGTTGTTGAAGATCTCGGGATTTGCAGGCTCAACTTTTAGTGCTTGCTGGTAAACGTCAATAGATTCTGGATATCGATCCATTCTTGCCAACGAAAAAGCTAACGGCAACAAGACCGAGCTGTAATCGGGCTTGACCTTCAGAGCTTGTTGATACGAATTAACGGCGTCGCTGAAACGAGCCTGGTCCACATAAACATTTCCGAGACCGGCAAAGGCCCGAGCATCGTCAGGAGCGATCTGCGCTGCCAGCCGATACTGCTCTTCCGCTTCCGCATAGCGTGGTTTAGGAGCACTGCGTGCGGCGTTCGCACGAGCAATAATCTGGTCCTGCTTTTTAACTGGCTGCTGCTTGGGTGGGGGTTGTTTTTTCCCTTTGATTTTACCGCCACCGACGGCGTTCTGGACGGTAGAAGCAACGTGAACAATCGGATCCTTTGGGGCCCGAAATATCAGTGACGCTCCGCCAGTTAGATCGCGGATCAAGCTGCCGCCACCTGTCGGCTCCTGAGCCAATAGAACGACACCAGGAACCAGGCAAAGAGTTATAACCAAACAAAAAAGCTTAAGAAAAGGACGACCTTTCATTGCAGCTTCCTTCCGCGAAATCCGTAACCAAAGCGGTTCCGCCCGAAAAGCTTAGCAGATCACCGGCGTTTTGGAGTGAGGAAATTGCGTTAGGGTTGCCAAGGTCGTATCAGGAACCGGGACAGACTCTAATCCAATCCGTCTAACTGGAGACCGATTGGATCGGCTCCGCTTCCCTTAAGACCATCAATTACGCGAGCGATTTCTCCGTATGGAATGGTGCGGGGCGCCTTAATGAAGACTGTTTTTAATATGCGATCCTTCTCTGGCAGATCCGATCGCGTAGCCATCTCGTCGCGGTAAACACGATTCCTTAATCGTTCTTCAAACAAGGAAATGAGCTTCTGATTGAGTTTTGACATGTCGTCAACTGTGCCCATGTCATTTGTAAGCCCATTAAGTTTGAGAGTACGGTCTGAGCCTACTGTCACGACGAGTGTATTTATGTTTGGAGTGAGTTCCCTATTGTCTGGAGGAGCAGGAAGTTTCGCGGTGAAGCGATGCGGTCTTAGCGGCGCTGCAACCATGAATATGATAAGCAACACCAGTAAAACATCGATTAGTGGAGTTACGTTGATTGAAGGCGCAGGTATAGTGCTCGCATGTCTTTCGCTCATGCTCTTCCTCCGATTCTAAAGTTAGAGCGTTAGACAACAGGGTTTGGGAAAGGTTCCCTTCGGCATGGGAGATGGGGCGAGGGGGAGACGGGGCGACGGGGCGAGTGGGAGATGGGAGACGGGGCGAGTGGGAGATGGGGAGACGGGGCGAGTGGGAGAGCGGCCGAGTGGAGAAGTAGCTGGAAATTCTCACTAACCTCGGGACAGTTAAAGGT
>JBKPQV010000073.1:0-4344 GCA_046734235.1 Acidobacteriota bacterium | reverse complement strand
CGCCCTTGCGATCAAAACCACCTATTACCGGCAATCCTTCATTGCGCTTCCGATAGCCTTCTAAAGCACCAAACGAAAATTGTGATAGCGCCATATCGAGGACTACGTGTCCCCGACGACGTGGGACGGCGATAACAAAAGGGTTGTTTCCAAGAGTAGCTTTTGTTCCACCCCACGGAGGCAGATTAGGTAGTGTGTTGGTCCAACAGATACCAATCAATCCGGCGTCGGCTGCCTGCCAGCCATAAGTGCCGCCGCGCATCCAGTGATTTGTATTCCTAAGTGCGACACAGCCAATGCCGTGCTCCTTGCAGAGTTGAATGGCGCGCTCCATGGCGGTGTAAGCGTTGAGGTTGCCAGCTCCTGAATTGCCGTCCCACCGCTCTAATGCACCGAATGACTGAATAAGTTGCGTTGAGGCATGAATATTGACAATGCCGCGATTGATTGAATCTATAAAGCGTGGGAAGCGATTAAGTCCGTGAGAGTAGACACCGTCGCGACTAGCTTCCGTAAACAAGCGCGCACACAGCTCGGCTCTTTCAGTTGGAAAACCGACTTTGGCAAGAACCGTTCGTAATGTCTCTAAGATGACTTCGAAAAAAACTCTATTCACAGGTCGAAGAAAGGCTGAAGATGACGAATTTCGGATTTGGAATTTCGGATTGCGGATTTCGTGAGTCCAATCATCCAATCAAAATTCAAAGAAGTTCGCAAATTCGAAATCCAAATCCGAAATTCCTCACCTATTTTATTTCGCGGTCGCTGAACTTGTCGGACCCGACACTTTCTTCACGTACTTTTCGTACCAGGCCAAATAGCGTTCCATTCGATCGCGTTGATAGCTGGGCCGCTGAATGCCGTGAAACTCATTTGGATAAATTATCAGCTGCGTCTCAACGCCGAGGCTCTTTAGCGCCTGGTACATTTGTTGACTTCCTTGCACAGGTACGTTGAAGTCTCGTTCGCCTCCAAGGAAGAGCGTAGGCGTTTGAATTCGATCAGCGTGCAGAAATGGATAAGAGAGCTTGACGTAGGTTTCCCACGATTTGGGATTCCATGGTGGGCCAATTTCATAATCGTATTGAATTATGTATTGGTCGGTACCGTAAAAGGCCACCGTGAATGCTGTTCCGGCGCCACTCGTCGCAGCCTTAAACCTGTTATCGCTCGCGATTAAGTAGTCAGTGAGAATTCCTCCGTAACTCCAACCACCAACGCCTAGTCGGTCCGGATCCGCAACTCCCATCTTGACTACATGGTCTACGCCAGCCTGCAGATCCTGAACTTCATAATTACCCCAATCTGCAAAGATCGATCTCGAGAACTTCTGACCGCGACCAGAGCTGCCGCGATAATTTACTGCCAATACCGCATAGCCATTAGCAGCAAAAAACTGTCGTTCCAGGCTAAGGGAATGTTGATCCTGACCGTTGGGACCACCATGAATGCGAAGCAGTAGCGGTACTTTTGTTCCCTTGGCGTAGCCGACTGGATAGGTAAGAAGGCCATGTACGTCAGTTCCATCTTTGCTTTTGAACTCAACGTCCTCTGTAACACCAAATTCGAGTTCGGCGATTAAGGCATCATTCTGATGAGTTACCTGGCGCAGAGAATTGTTTTCAAACGCGTAAATCTCCTGTGCCTTCATGTCACCGCCTGACATTACAATCGTTCGCCCGCCGGCTGAATTCCACGACGACATCGTGACGGGTGGCTTCATGAGTTTTTCAACCGGACCACCACTAAGCTTCGCCCGGGCGGGATAAACTGATCGGTCATCAGTAACCAGGAAGGTGATCGATTGTCCGTCACTACTGAACCTGGCGGTAGAAACACCACGATCAAGATCCTCAGTGGGTTTGAATCGCGTAGGAGCGCTGCTGCCATCGCTGGCAACGAGCATCAAGTGATCCATGCTGTAAGCGCCATACTTCTTCTCGTCACCTTCGAAGAAAGCGAGCCACTTTCCATCTGCACTCCATTCAGGCCGCGAACGACCGGCCCGTACTGTCGCGGTGGTCAGCGCCTTTTCAGTTGACCCCCCTTTGGCATCCACGACAAAGAGTTGCGCTGAAGGGTCGCGATCAGGATCGTCCCCATGATTACTCATGAAGGCGATGCGACTGCCGTCAGGCGACCATGCCATCGAACTCTCGTCATATTTTGTTTGGCTCGTTACTCGATCGAGTTTCTTGGTCGCAACGTCGAACAAGTAGAGGTAACTGCGACGACCGGAAAGGAGATAGCCTTGCACATCCTGTTTGAAACGATACCGATCAATGACGATGGGTTTGGGTACTCGTGGAGTTGCGGATGCGCCTGGTGCCGGCGAGGGAGCGGGTTCGGATTCCGGATCAGGGTCGCCGATTATCAATGCGAGGCGTTTTGAGTCAGGCGACCATTCGTATCCCTGGAGTCGCCCTTTCACGTCTGTAAGCTGTTGGGCTTCACCACCGCTTCGGTCAAGGAGCCATACCTGGCTGCCGCGCGCCTTACCGGGTCGGGATGAAGTGAAAGACAAGTATTTTCCATCTGGGCTCCACCGTGGCGATCCTTCACTTTCCTGGCCAAAAGTAATCTGTCGGTCGTTAGAACCATCGAATCCCACCATCCAAATATGTGCACTGCTCTTGTCTTCTTTGGCGTCCGTAGTACTGACGACGTAAGCAATCCACTGTCCATCAGGGGAGAGTTGTGGGTCGCGCACATCGCGAAAACGAGTCATATCGTCGAGTTTGAGAGGATGACGATTTGTTTGCGCAACGAGAGCGGCAGTCGAAAGCAGGATTACGAGCAGAATCCAAGCATAGGCTTTGCGGAACATGAGTTGTCCTCCTGAAAGTGAACCCAACTGTGCTGACTAGAAATGCAGACTCAAATAGACGTTATGGAAGATTTGTTATTTTACACAGAGATCCGAGGATGTCACGTGTTTTCCTCAAAGATTGTGTGAGTGCCTTGTTCTTTGGAAGAAGAGCGGCCAGGCAGATGAATAACTTTTGCAATGCAGATTTGTAACCGAAGACACCACCGGCTTCAGCCGGGTGGAGTTTCAATTTCATCACTAGTACTAGCGCCCCTAGGGTCTCTCGCGCGGCGCAGCCGCGCGAGGGGGCGTCCGGGTATTCGAATCGTAGCGAAGAAATTGAAACTCCACGCGGTTGAAGCCGGTGGTGTCTAGAACACCCAGCTACAACTCACTCCCCCTGATTGCGTCTCGCTTGAAATTGTCCTGGAGCGTAGTTAACTCGTCGAACTTCACGCACTCGTCCATCATCTATTCTTCCTTCGACGAGTTCATAGCCTAACAACGCAAAGAGTCGACCACGCAGAAACAATGGGCGCGCATTGCCGTACCAATCGACGCACGAAGCACGACAAGCATCATTGACTGCTCTCTCCGGTTGTGAGCCAAGCTCGCCGACTTCTCTGAATGTCAACGAGTCATTTCTGAGAAACAATATTGCCGCGGAGTTTTCAAATAAGTGGCGGTAACCGGCTCGACCGGGAATGCTAATTGGCAATCCGAGTGTTCCAGTTTCGTCGTTGTCTGCCTTGTAGAAGAAGCCATGACTGCGCAGTTCGCCCTGGGATGCTCCTTTGCGTGTGTAGCGAGAAACGATTTCAGGCCAACTGCCCAATCGCAGAGAAGAGAAGTGGAGATCCTTACCGTCTGTTCCGACTACCACTGCGTCTGAACCCATTTGTTCAATTCGATCTACGCCGTGTGGGAGTGTGAGTTGATGCGAATCACCTCTGGCCCAACGCACAACAAACAAGTTCGACTGTTCCTTGTTTCGCGGTGAGCCCCACCCGCTACCGGTTCCATAAATCAAGTAGTCACCAACAAACCGATTCTGGAAAGTGTATCCTTCCGGTTTCGGCAACCGACGATAAAAGTTGCTGGACACCGACTCGCTACCGTCGGAGAAATTCATTACCGGTATACGCATCAGGGCAACGTCACCGACAGCGACTTCCGCAGCCCACATGCCATCACCTTTTGCCTCAGAACGAACCAGCACATTCAGATGTTGATCAGTGCTCTCCAAAAATGAAAATTGATCCACTGGACTGCCGGATACACCCAGGGCACTAGGACCGGTCCCGTCGAGCGGCATCCGGAACAACAGCGACTTAGTGCGTTCCCGTTCGTTGTAACCAAACCATGAACTGGCCCACACATAAACTGCATCTGGTGAGACGTAGAACACGCGACCAGCCGGTCCAATCACGGAAGTCGCCTGGCAATCAAAGGCGCCATTCGCAAGATCACAAGTGGTGACTGTATGTAGGGCCATCCCATAGTCAGTATTGAAGTCACTTTGCGGTCTATAGACG
>JBKPQV010000072.1:0-3340 GCA_046734235.1 Acidobacteriota bacterium | reverse complement strand
GAATATAAGTTTCGTACTTATCGGTTGTAACGATGGCACTGTCGGTATACCACCCGTCGTTCCCCTCAGGTGTGACAATGATCATTCGGTACTGGGCTGCATAATCCGCAATGTTGGTGCGTGAATTCCAGTCGCTGTAATGACCGGTCAAGCCATGCAGCAAATAGAGCACCGGGTAGCGAGTTGTCGGAGCTGAGTCGTAGTCGGTTGGTAGAATGACGTTATAGGGAAGCTCGCTGTTTACCAGTTTACTCTGGAAACGAATCGTTTCAATCCGAGCGTCCGCACAGATGCTTAGACAAAGGACAAAAACGAGTGCTATCGGAAGGCGAGCGAAAACGAACATAGTGGATCTTTGGTCGATCAGGCTTGGCCCATCATCGGTATGTTAATTCCCTTATTTTTCGCTGTTTCTTCCGCTAGCTCATAACCTGCGTCTACGTGACGCGCGACGCCTAATCCGGGGTCGTTGGTGAGCACTCTGTTCAAGCGTCGGGAGGCTTCATCGGTACCATCCGCAACTGAAACTTGGCCCGCATGCAGCGAATAGCCAATCCCGACTCCTCCCCCGTGATGAAATGAAACCCAACTCGCGCCGCTGGCAGTATTCAATAGAGCGTTGAGTATGGGCCAGTCAGCAACAGCATCAGAGCCGTCTTTCATGCCTTCGGTCTCTCGGAAAGGCGATGCGACGGAACCCGTATCAAGATGATCGCGGCCAATGGCGATCGGGGCGTTCAGGTCGCCACGTTTAACGAGATCATTAATGGCCTCCCCCATCTCAGCACGTTCACCGTAGCCAAGCCAGCAAATGCGCGCTGGTAGTCCCTGGAAATGAACCCGGTCTCGCGCGAGCCGAAGCCAACGGTTTAATGTTCTATCTTCGGGAAACAACTCCAGCGCCAGATCGTCAGTTCTGCGAATGTCGTTTGCGTCTCCTGACAATGCTACCCATCTAAACGGTCCTTTACCTTCGCAGAACAAGGGTCGAATATATTCGGGTACAAATCCTGGTATCTCAAAAGCTTCTGCGGCGCCAGCATCAAAAGCGTACTTGCGAATATTGTTGCCATAATCGAAGGCCACGGCGCCAGCACGTTTTAATGCAACCATGGCGTTGACATGGACCACCATCGATTCCAGCGAACGCTTTACATAAACATCTGGTTGGCTACGACGAAGTTCAGTCGCTTCGTCTAACGAGATTCCTGCAGGCACATAGCCGTTTAGCGGATCGTGCGCGCTGGTTTGGTCCGTCACGGCATCAACTTTGACTCCTCGTCGCACAAGTTCTGGTAACACTTCGGCGCAATTGCCGACCAAACCTACCGAGATCGCTCGCTTTTGCTCGCGAGCATCTTCACAAATGTCCAACGCTTCATCGAGGGATAACGCGATACGATCGCAATAACCAGTTCGCACACGTCGATCTATTCTGTTTGGATCAACATCGATGCCGAGGAATACCGCGCCATTGAGAGTCGCAGCTAAAGGCTGGGCACCACCCATACCACCCATACCGCCGGACACAACTAATTTACCACTCAAGTCGCCGCCAAACTGTTTATCAGCCATGGCAGCGAAAGTCTCGAAGGTTCCCTGGACGATGCCTTGTGTTCCGATGTAAATCCAGCTGCCGGCTGTCATTTGTCCGTACATCATCAGTCCACGACGCTCCAACTCGTGAAAATGTTCCCAGTTGGCCCAGGCACCCACCAGGTTGGAATTGGCTATGAGGACCCTGGGAGCATACTCATGTGTTCTGAAGACACCGACTGGCCGGCCAGATTGGACCAACAGTGTTTCGTCGTTCTCAATTGTTTGCAGCTCGCGAACGATCGCGTCGTAAGAATTCCAGTTGCGCGCAGCTTTGCCCGCTCCGCCGTAGACGATTAGTTCGTCGGGTTTTTCTGCTACATCGGGGTCGAGATTATTCATTAAGCAGCGCAAAGCGGCTTCCTGGTGCCAGCTCTTGCACGTTAATTTCGAACCCCGGGGTGCGTGAATTACATCTCTCATTGTTCAAATCTTCAGTTGTTCGCAAACCACAGACGGCTGAACCAACTCTGGGAGTCCTGCTGCAAACGCTTTTCAAGTTCTCCAGAGTCAAGCCAGATTCCTCCACACTTTTCACAGGCGTCGATCAGAATCTGTTCATAGTTGGTTTCTTTGAGTGAGTCGCCACACCGCGGGCAACTCATAGTGGACATACCTGCCGCCTTCGCCTCCTCGGCAATTTTGATCTTGGCACGCAGCTTTTCGATTGCTTCGCGGTTTTTGCGATTGAAATATTCCTCTTCGAGTCCTCGTCTTCGATCATCCAATCCATCTGTCATAGATGCCCTCCATAGACTTTGTGTGCTATCTCTGTGTCTCTGTGTTCTCTGCGCCTCTGTGTTAAATCAACACTCCAGGGTGAACGATGCCGATTTAAACACAGAGACACAGAGATTATTAATCCAAAAGCATTTGAAACCTGGGTTGTTCTTTCATCAACTTTACGATCAATTCAATGTCAGCGGACATTGAACGATCGGAATCAGTTGGCGAAATTCTCGAGCGGATAATGTCGTAGGCCTGCTTTACACCTCGGCCCGGTTTTAACGGGAGACGAAACTCAAGAGCCTGCGCTGCTGTCAGTAACTCAATCGCAGTTGCCATTTCAGCAACGTCAACGATAGCTCGTAATTTTGTAGCTGCAGTCATTCCCATCGACACGTGGTCCTCTTTACCGCCGTCCGTGGGAACGTTGTCGATGCTGGCAGGGTGCGCGAGTACTTTTGCTTCATTCAACAACGCGGCCGCAGAAACTTGTAGCATCATGAATCCCGACGAGATGCCGGGTTTTGTTGTTAAGAATGGTGGTAGGCCTTCGTTTGAATCCGGGTTTACAAGCCGGTCAATGCGACGCTCCGTGATACTCATGAGATCCGTTACTGCTATAGCTGCATAATCCAGGACCAGTGCTACGGGAGCGCCATGAAAGTTTCCACCCGACAATACTTCTCCAGTGTCCGAGAACACTAGCGGGTTATCAGTCGCACTTCCACTTTCAATTTCAACCGTGTCGCGCGCATGGTATAGCGCATTGCGGATAGCCCCATGCACTTGCGGCATACAACGCAAACTATATGCGTCCTGAACACGCGGATCATTATTTATGTGTGATTTGCGGATCTCGCTGTCTTCAAGCAGCCATCGCAGATGTGACGCTACTTCAGCTTGGCTCTGATGTGGTCTCGCTGATTGAATTCGTTCGTCGAAAGCTACTGGAGTTCCTCTTAATGCTTCAAGTGTCATTGCTCCTGCAACATCAGCCAGACGAGCTAACCGATCAGCG
>JBKPQV010000071.1:0-3068 GCA_046734235.1 Acidobacteriota bacterium | reverse complement strand
GTTCTGGAGTAGGACTTGGGCTTGGAGTTGGCGCGACCTGTGCTAGTACTGGTGTGTGCGTTAGGGCAAGTACCAGTACGAAGGCAAACAAAGTTAGACTAAATGCCTTAGTACGGGTCTGACTTTGGGAATTAGTTGCCATCCTAATCTCTTTCGGGAATTCGTGAGGGGAGAATATCTTTTGATGCTTGCAAGATATTCAGGGATTGTTTGCGGCCGACTTGCGGCCACCCGAGAATGATAATAGCGAAATTAGGGAAGCCATTGGAAGAGACTTGTGAGGTGTCGGCGTGGGTGACATCCGTGGGTCCCCAATCAAGTGCGTGGCTTGAGCCGGTCAGGATGAACGAGAGGCGTCTGCTGGGCCGGAGTTAATTAGACAAAGACACAGAGGTTTCACAGCGCGTGCTTGGGCCGCAACCAAATCATCCTGAAAGGATGTAAGTTAATAGCCGAGGGCGAGTCCCGATTCATCGGGACGAAGCCCCCGGATGAAAGCCAGTTTTGATTAGACCCTGAAATGGTCAAACCCATGTTTGTTCGACCCTTTCAGGGTCCAACTGATCCTTGCCTTTGCCCGGGGGCTTCGCGCAAAGCCGCTCGCCCCCGGCTACTAACTTTTGTCCTTCACCATTTGCTTCACATAAAAGATTCTGAATTGGGCTCTGCCTCAAATTCCTTTTCGTTGACAATTTTTTGAGCGGCCTCATAGAATCGCGTTATTGACAAACTAAAGTGCAACGCAATCAAGAACCGGTCACAGTTGAAAGAGTGGTTGCAACTCATCGAGCTCGCAAAAAAGAGATAAAACAGAAGCTCCGTGAGTTTGAAGAAGTTTGGCGTAACGGATCTGACGCCCGACTTTGGGAAGAGCTAGCCTTCTGTATTTTTACAGCAGGCGCATCTGCTCGAATGGGTCTTAATTCTGTCGAGGCAGTGAGGTCACTGCTGATTGATGGGGGGCCCGAAGAGATGACCCTAGCGTTGAAGAAAGCCGGCGCTCATCGTTTCCCCGTCGCACGGCCTCGCTACATAGTCACCACAAGAGCCTATTTTCGAGCAAATTTTGATATGGCGCTGCGTAAGCGGTTGCGGAGCTTCTCCGATCCGTTAGAGCGGCGCGACTGGCTTGCCCAGGAAAAAGAGATAAAAGGACTCGGCTACAAAGAAGCGAGTCATTTTCTCAGAAATATCGGCATCAAAGGACATGCAATCCTTGATAAGCACGTGATGAGGTGTTTGGCGGAAGTGGGAGTTCTCGAGTCGTCCACGCCACCCTCAAACCGCAAGAAGTACCTTGAGATTGAAGAAAAACTCCTGCAGTTCGCACGAGAGATTAAGGTAAATGCTGACGAGTTAGACCTTGTTCTCTGGTCTATGAAAACCGGTGAGATACTTAAATAGCGAAAACCGAGCGTGCAGGAAAGTCTGATGGTTGGCCTTGAGAAATACTCGCAGAAAAGGTGACTTATGCAGTCTCAACTGAAAACTCGATTTGCTAAGACGGCGGCCTGCTGTACGGCCGTCTTCGTGCTTTTATTGGTATGTGCGGCCCAACCGATCTTCGCTTCCACTAAAGATCTAAACAAGGGGCAGAAAGCTCTCAAGAAGGGCGACTTCCCAGCGGCCGAAAAGATCTTCCGGGAGATCCTAACTAAGGACGCGCACGATACCGACGCTCGACTCGGCTTAAGCTTTGCTTTGCTCAAGCAAAGAAACTTACAGGGCGCTTACGACAATGCGGCTCGCGTAATTATGTTGACCCCTTTGTCAGCGCGGGCGCATGCCCTACTGGGTGCGGCAATTCTTGGTGCCGGAGAGTTTCGACTATCAGTTGAAGAATTTAGAACTGCGTTATCGCTCAACGAGCAGGAAGCACTGGCAGTTGCTGGTCTTGCCATGGTCGACTTCTATGAGAATCGTCTAACGTCAGCATTAGCCGGCTTGCGCAAAGCGGCAGATTTGGACTCGAGTGAACCTGACTATGTCTTTAACTTGGGGCAGGCGGCTGCACGCAGTGAGAAATACAAGGAAGCCGCCGATGCGTATGAGCGATTTCTGTTGATCGCTCCTAAGACAGACATCGATCGTCGAACACGAATCATTGGCCTTATTGATTTCCTCCGTTATCTAGGCAGGCAGGGAGCCCTCTACGTCGCTTCAGGTGCGCCAAGAACCTCAATAGGTTTTGAAGCGTTTGATAATCGACCGATACTTACAGTCAGAATTAATGGTGATGACAAACGCCCGTTGAAGTTTGTGTTGGATACTGGATCGGGTATGTCAGTGCTATCTGATCAAACGGCGAAGAAGTTGGGTTTGAAACCTGTAGCTCGCGGTGGATTAGCACGAGCCGTTGGCGGTGGTGGAAAGTTCGAAATTGTTTACGGATATTTGAATTCGATTGAGATTGGTGATGTTAAAGTAGAGAACGTTCCTGTTTACATTCGCAGGTTCTTCGATACTAATGTTCCGGTTGATGGTTACCT
Organism: Acidobacteriota bacterium; assembly: GCA_046734235.1. GTDB lineage: Bacteria > Acidobacteriota > Blastocatellia > Pyrinomonadales > Pyrinomonadaceae > PSRF01. Next base: position 579 of record JBKPQV010000071.1, on the reverse strand, counting down.
TGGCCTTTCAGTAATCTCGAAGTTCTTAACATCGCTTGATTATGGCAGCCGTCAAATGTCATTGTTACGCCAGAATCAGGGAGATGTAGTTGAATCTTGGACAACGATGCGTCGGGGAGAAAGTTATCAATCGCTATTACCGCTTCTTCCGAATACGCAAGCTATCGAAGTCCCGTTACGAACTACTTCGAGTGGTTTTCTGAGTGGTGAAGTTGGTCTCGAAGGTTTCGACAAAACGCTAAACTTCATCATCGACACCGCAGCAAGTATTACTGTAGTGTCAGAGAAGTTGTCACAGCAGGAACAGTTGCTCGATTTATTGCAGCCGTCGACAATGAAAGTGTTTGGTGCCGCTGGGGTTGCGGAAGACGTAAAGCTTCTCCAGTTACCAAAATTAAGTTTAGGATTAACCAAACTTGAGAAGATTAATGCGGCAGTTTTGGATCTTGAGCCAGTGAACGAGACTGCTGGCTTTACACAAAGCGGCATCCTGGGAGGAAACTTTCTCAGGAATTTCCATGTTTACTTTGACTTTGCGAGGGGATCGATTCGCCTTGAGCCACTCGCGCAAAAGCCACG
>JBKPQV010000070.1:0-10775 GCA_046734235.1 Acidobacteriota bacterium | reverse complement strand
GGCAGGAAGCGTTCTCGAGCTCCCGTAGCCAGGATGGCTTTTCGGTAACTCAGCTCAAAGACTTCTTTGTCGCCTTCTGCAAAAAGAAGTCCTGGCTCTGAATATTGGTAAACACGTGCTCCATTGATAAATCGAACATTGGAATTCCGGATCCTGTCAAACCAAACTGCTGCTTGCGGGGATGATAATTTCTTTCCTTCCCCGCGCCATATTTGGCCACCGGGATCAGGATTGTCGTCAACGACAATTGCCTCCCGGCCGCTTTGCGTTACGCGCCACGCCGCTGCAAGCCCCGCCGGCCCAGCACCAACAATCAAGACATCGCACTTATGGCGGGATCTATTCATCCGTCCGGATATCCATTCCGTTTTGACATACGGTTTGACAACTCCGGCAGTGCATCTCCGCGTCAATCTTCACTCGGCACTCGAAACAAATTCCCATCCCGCAAAGTGGTCCACGAGGTTCGCCCGATACCGATTTGCGAAAAGAAGCGACCCCAGCTTTCAAGATCGCCGCCGACACCATGCTGCCAACGGGCACCGTAACCAGCTCACCATTCACGACGACCACGACCGTATCAGGCATGAACCGTCTCCTGTACGATTCGCCCCGGCAGATAAGGAGCGACCGGAATTGCTGATTCCCTACCGGTGAGTTGGTCCACTAATAGTTTCGCAGTGCCGAGTGATGTCGTAATCCCAAGTCCTTCATGTCCCGTCGCCAGGTAGAGCCGTTTACCTTCGTCATGTGGTCCAATCAATGGCAATTTGTCTGGAGTAGCGGCTCGAAATCCTGTCCATGTTCTTATTGACGATAGTTGTTTGAGGGCCGGCATGTACTCGATCGCCCGCTCCAACATGCGATTCATAATCGGAGAATCGATCTGAGAAGATTCAACTCCATACTGTCGCGACGAACCAATCAACATTTGGCCAGTCTGTCGTGGTTGAATATTGAAAGCGACCGAGTCGGCGGTTACTGAGTGAGCGCTTTTAAGGTAGCCAAGTTCGACGAGTTGATGCCTGGCAAACTGTGGATAGCGATCGGTGATCAACAAATGGCCTTTCCTCTTCTTAACGTCGATTCCCGTTGCCAATAATGGTGACCAGCTTCCCGCAGCATTCACCACGGTACCCGCCGAAATAATTGAATTGTCGTTTAGCCTCACGGTCCCTGACTTTGTCTTCTGAACACGTTTGCCGATGAACAAGTCAGCGCCCAGCGCCACTGCTCGGTCTACGAAGAACTTTGCAGCACACGGTGGGTAGATTACGCTATCGCCTGGAACACGAAGTGCGCCGGCGAGTCCCTGGCGCAAATTTGGTTCTGCTAACGACAACGCCTTTCCATCGAGAACCTCAACAGCGACGCCTCGCTCCGTGTAATACTTCTCTTTTCTGCGCACCTCGGCCATTTCTTCATCGTCTGCTGCTACCCAAATAGTTCCGCAGCCTTCGTATTCAACCGAACGGGGCAGCTGTTCCCTTAATTCTCTCCACAGCTTGCATGAATACTGAGTCAATGCAAACTGAGCTTCGGAATCGTCCATTACCGTCAGGTGGCCCATGCCCGCTGCAGTAGCCCCGCCACCAATAATTGTTGCTTCAACAATTGCGGTCTTCAGACCTGCACTCACAGACTCCAGCGCGCACGCAGCTCCAACGATGCCGGCGCCAATAACCACCACATCATAAGTGGGAGCAGTCATGAGCGGATGCCCATACAGAATGGGTCTTTGTCGTCGAGAATCAAATCTGCTTCAGCGGTGATGAATGCGGAACCTTTGATACTCGGATAGATTACGCCATCGGAAACGCGAACGCTGCCTTCGAAAATAGAGCCAACGACACTTTCCTGCCGCCACACCTGTCCGGCCGTAATTTTTCCATCCGCAAACAAGCAGGCTAGTTTTGCACTCGTGCCAGTGCCGCAAGGCGAACGGTCATAAGCCTTTCCAGGACACAACACAAAGTTTTTGCTATCGACGCCGGCTACTGTTGACGGCACAAACAGTTCAATATGGTCGATTTCCTGACCACCTTCGCCGGTCACTTTCGCTTCTTCGAGAGCCTGACGAATACGCCAGGTAAAGTCTGTCAATCCTTCCAGGTTTTGTAGACTTATGTCCTGTCCGTGGTTGTTGACCAGGAAGAACCAGTTTCCGCCCCACGCTACATCTCCGGTCAGGGGTCCATGCCCCTTAACGTCAATAGTTACACTCTCCGCAAATCGGTAGCTCGGAACATTCGCAACAGTCACCTGCCCATCGTCGTCGAGCAAAGCCTCAACCGTACCAACTGGAGTCTCGATTCGATGCGTTCCGGGTGAAATTTTGTTCAGGTAGGCAAGAGTGGCAACTATCCCAATCGTTCCATGGCCGCACATACCCAGGTAACCAACGTTGTTAAAGAAAATCACCCCTGTTGTGCAGCTTTTGTCGACTGGTTCGCACAAAAGTGCACCGACCACGGCATCCGATCCACGTGGTTCGTTCGTAATTGCTGATCGGAAATGATCGAATTCCCTTTTGAAGCGCTCACGGCGCACGACAAGCGAGTCGCTGCCGAGGTCGGGCCCGCCGGCGATCACTGTCCTTGTTGGTTCGCCGCCGGTGTGGGAATCGATCACCTTAACGCGTAGAGAATTAGCCATGGAGAGATTCTCTCGTTTTGAATTAACTAACCGAACTCAGGTGTAATGCGAGATAATGCGGAGACATTATTACTGAGTTGTAGAGAATCTGCATCTGGTTGAGTGAAGTTCCAGGGTGAATTGCAGGTTCAAAGGAAATCGATATGTTTAGGCAAGAAACAAAAGTGAGATTAGTGGTCGCACTGGTCGTAATTGGCATTTTGACTGTGTTAACAAGGAGTTGGGATGCACTCGGATCATTGAAGTCAGTTACACCAGCTAAAGCCGCCGCCGACAGCAGAACGGCGCCGGAGCTTGCAAAGGGCAATTGGATCAACTCGGAACCACTTACATTGAAGGGTCTGAATGGCAAGGTGGTGCTGATCGAGTTCTGGACCTTTGGATGTTACAACTGCCGCAATACCTTGCCGTTCGTTAAAACCTGGCACGAGCGTTATGCGAGTAAAGGTTTGGCGATCATAGGCGTGCATTCACCAGAACTTGACGGCGAAGAGAAACTTGAGAATGTGCGCCGTGAAGTATCTGAGCTTGGTATTCGCTACCCGGTCGTAACAGATAACGACTATGCGACGTGGAAAGCATACAAAGTAAACGCCTGGCCCACGATTTTTGTGTTGGACAAAGCAGGAAGAATACGTTGGTCGCACGTGGGCGAAGGCGCATACGAAGAAACTGAAAATTTAATCAAAAAGTTATTAGCTGAAAGTGCTGAGACTCAGGAGAGTGGAATGTCAGAAAAGATTGTAAAGACTGAAGAAGAATGGCGAAAACAATTAGCACCTGATCAATATAAGGTGTTGCGAGAGGCTGGAACCGAAAGAGCTTTTACCGGAGCTTACTGGGACAATCACGAACATGGAACGTATTACTGCGCCGCCTGCGGATTAAAACTTTTTAGCTCAGAAACCAAATTTGATTCTGGAACCGGCTGGCCAAGTTTCTTTGCACCCGTTTCAGAAAAGAGCGTCGATCGTGATGCAGACAACAGCTTAGGAATGGAGCGGACGGAAGTCAGATGTCACCGGTGCGGATCTCATTTGGGTCACGTGTTTGACGACGGACCAGCTCCAACCGGTTTGCGATACTGCATGAACTCAATCTCACTGAAGTTCGCGAAGGAGTAAGTTCTTTCCCTAAGGATATCGCGTTACAAAGGCTAAGTTAACTCGGGAAGAATTTTCACCACCAAGACACTAAGACTCTAAAGACATACTCGCAACAATTTGCGATTTGTGCCTGAAGAGTCTTTGTGGTTTGGTGGTAATGCTTTTCTCTCTATCATTCGTGTATATTCGTTAGGCGATTTCGATGCTTTGTTCTCACTACGTTTCGCCTCTTTGCAAATCTCAGATCCAACAAGAGTCGGATTTCCTTCAGCCGTCGGGAACAGGGTCCTTTTATAAGTCGGAGGGCTAAATACTTACAAATGCGGAAACTTCTTTTCTCATTCTGCCTGGTGCTTTGCGGTGCATTAGTCACGACGCTTGCGCAAGAGTCCGATCGCTCGATTGCTCGCGAAGCCGAGTGGAAGGGTTACCAGGTTCCCGAAGCTAATTTTGTTCGCCAAACTGCCAAGGAGAAAAACTTCATTTTCCGCGTACCGGCGGAATGGAAAAAGGAAGGCGACTCGCTGGTTTTCCAGGGTCCTCATTCCGCAAAAATCAAAGTTATCGTTGAAACGATTCCGGACGGACTACCTCTACCCGATTACGTTGCCGCAATCATGCGTCTAGTAGACGGAATGGCAGGTTCAGGCGAAGTCTTAAGCCGCCGAACTCAGTTCCAAGACCTGGAAGCCCGTGAACTAGTCATTGAGTCGGAGAACGCAGAAGGCGAAACCATTCGCAGCACTAGTTGGACAACAGTGGTTGGCCCACTGGCGGTCACTTTCAATCTGCAAACACCTCAGTCGCACGCTCCAGAAGTGGAGCCCTACTTCAAAGCCGTCGTGCAGTCAGTTAGTTTCGTCAATACCATGAGGCTTGAGTCGTTTGAGACCGATCGAAGCGGAATCAGTCTGGACTCTCCTGCGCCAGTCAAAGAATTACAAGAGATTGTAGCGCTACTCAATGAGCCAAAAACCAACCGTTCCCCGTTAGTTGATCGTCTGGCGGCTCTTTTCAAGTCTACACCACACGTGCCACTTGATCTTTTGTTAGATCGACGGGCACTTGTGAGAGCTGCTGCTGTCGAAGCATTGGCGAAAACTGATAACAAAGCGTTCAGACCATTCTTGTGGGATGCACTTGACGATTCGGAACTTATCGTTGCAGAACCAGCTGCAAGAAAACTCGCCCAGGCCACCGGTATACCGAGCGAACTTTTCGCTCATTCAATGTCTGGGTTCGAAACCGGACTTATTGCACGCGTCTGGCCATTTGTTCCCAGGGAAAAGCAAATTGAGATTCTCGAAGCAGGGTTCAGTCAACCTGCAATAGCGCCAGCGACAACGCCACCGCCTCCCATTCGAAAGTTGAAACCTGGCGTCTCTGTAACAGTTACACAGTTGGAAAGAGTAAAGCCGGGCCAGGTTAAGGGCCTGGACGCAGCAATTGCCTCTCGAGACCCTAACGTTCAATTGGGACTTTTAAGTCTGCTTGTCGACGTGCCTATTGAAGACTTCAAACTGCCTCTCAGCCAATTGATTAGCGCAAAGTATGACCCACTGGTGATAGTTGGTTTGCAGATCGCAAACGAGCGACTTGAGCAATTGCCGATTGAGCCTTTGCTGAAGTTGGCTGAATCACAGAGTGACAAGGTTCGCAAACTCGCAGTTCAGAGTCTTGCGCTCACTGCGAGCGTTGCCGACATTCCTCACCTGGAAGGACTTGCCGCCAAGGCCACTAAAGAAGACCAGGGTGCAATAAAAACAAGCATTGAAAAAATCCGACTGCGAGATCAATTAGAGTCTGCGAAACGGAGCGGCAAGCCGCAAATCGAAGTCATAAAGTCGATATCAGATAAGGAGCTTGCGAATTTCGCCTGGCAATGGGCCAATGCAGGTGTGCTACAAAAGAGTCGCCGGGTATACTCTTCTGAAGCTAACAAATTAGATCTGGCAGTAAGGCCATTCGCTGAGAACCTCTTCCCAGCACAAGTGATTCACTATGGTGCTGTTCCAAATCCCGGAGAAGCTATTGAGAAACTTTACAATTCGCTTCGGTCAATCCAGATGGCTTCGCCGCGCGCTCAATCGAATCTTATTCTGACGATGGGAGGCTTTCGGCAGATACTGGGACAACAACTAAACGCACCGACAGACGCAACTGCTTTAATCGACTATACAGGCATCAAGTCAGACTCACCTATAGCCTTTGCGGAATGGCTCGCTACAGGAGCAAAGCCAGGCAATATAAATGCAAAGCGTAAAGCCGTGGTGCTGAAGGTTACTGATCGTCAACGACTGGAACGCGTCGTAGAGACTTTTCAAGATACAACGGGCAACTTTACAGACCTCATAAATTATGTGGCGGCAGGTTCTCGCGCGATGGCTGCTCTACCGGCAATCCTTCCACTCGCGGCGAAACAGATTCTAGTTCGCCGCGAATCCAAGCCAACGTCGACTTCCTTGTTGAAGTATTCCCGAGTTGGTCACCTGAATTTCAAAGGCCTTGACATCAAGATCCTCACCAGTCGCCGAATCGACTCCGATTGGATCGTCACCACGAACGAAACTTACATAGCCTTCCTGGGTGATGTTGCAGTCATTTCACCTAACTTCGCCACGATTAGTGAGTTGTTGTCAGATCCGATCGTAGGGTCAAACCATCTGGCTGAGAATGACAGCTTTCAGCGCGTTAGAGATGAAGGTGGCGACGTCATCTACTTCAGCGATGTCAGATCGGCGCTGGCGTTGTTCGGCGAGCCTCCGTCTGACATGACTTCAAAGTTGAGCGAAAGAGGCGCTCTCACAATATCAAATGGTTCGTGGGACACCTCTCACCGGTTTGAGTTTGGCGAAAGCGATTGGGCAAAAAATCTTCAACAATTTCAACCTAAGGATCTCATAGCTCCGAGTGAATTATTGCCCCCATCAACTATTGCCTACTATTTCATGAAACCTGACTTGGGAAAAATCTGGCTGGAATTGTCCAAGACATTATTCAACAAGGAGGAAATGGAGTCTCTTAATGCGATTTGGTCCGCTGATTTCAAGAACGATTTCGTCTCTGAGCTTGGTCCAGAATGCGGCGCGGCTCTTTTGGATCTGCCGGATTTTGAAAAATTCGACGACGTCAGCCTGACTGTCTTTTGTAAGCTCAAATCAAACAAGATCTCGGATGCTCTGAAGTCAGGCCAGCTATTCCGCGGGATCGGACCAACCACAGAGGTCGCCGAAGTGAAGGTAGAAAAACAGACGCTATTTATTGGTGTGCGTAATGGATTCCTTATTGTTTCAAACAAACGCGACGGAGTTACATTACTTGATCAAAAGCCCGGCCTGGCCTCCACACGTGATTACTCCAAGGCGGCTGAGAAAGTTCCCGGATCGGTCATCGCATTTGGTGGCTATAACCTCGAGGCTTCAGTTGCTGCAGCCAGTAAGGGTGCCACAATCGATGGACTAAACGCGCAGATTGCTAACGTAATTTTCTCACTCGCGAGCGCGTTTCACAGTCAAAGTTTTTTCGCCAGCGGAACTACAGGAAGTATCGAAGCAAAATCTTCTGTCTCAATGGATCGTGAAGGACGTTATGCGGTATCTGACTTTTCGTTTCTGCCGCATGGTCAAAACGTAACTTACTTCACTTTAGAACCTCGGGGCGTGCCGATTGTCGATCAACAACGACTGAGCGACCTTGCTTTGCGAATTCGTAGCAAGAGTGCTGGTCCAATCGATAGTATCAAAGACGATATCAGCTCAGAGCACCAAATCGTCAAGCAGGCGGGTCCAAAAGAATTGGTAGTTACTGTCAGTCCACGACGAGTTGCGGTTGACAAAAAGATCGACCTCCCAATCACTAATCCTGAACTTTCTCAGTTTTTGAAGGCATCTAACGAAATCTCGTCTGATGATAAGAATGTTATCAACCAGGCAAAACAGATTGCCGGCAAGGAGAAAGATGCATGGACCGTAGCGCGTAAACTCAGTGAGTGGACTTTTAAGAATCTAACCTGGAAATCAGTTGCAGTAGCAAATGCCAGTCAAACTCTCGCGACTCGCGAAGCCGATTGCTCAGAGTTCAGTCAGCTCTACGTATCCATGGCACGCTCCCTGGGCCTGCCTGCAAGAATCGTTTCCGGTCTCGCATATGGAGGCAGCTCATTTGGCGGACATGCTTGGGTGGAAGTTTGGGTAGGTCGTTGGATCGAATTAGATCCGACCTGGGGCACAGACTTTGTTGACGCAACACATATTCGCAATTCATCTGGCACTCTTGTTACGTCCGCAGGACTTAATTTAATCGAACTCGAAGTGGTCGAAGCGAAGCGAACTGTTGCCGATTACCAGCAGTCAGCAAGGGCGCTGGCACAACATGTTAGTCGCGCGCTTGCACAGGGTGATCGATCCGGCGTCGAAAGTGCGTTAGATCTTTCTGTCGTTACCGACGAACTCATGGGCGCAGGGTCATGGTCGCAACTTTCTAGCGCGGAACGCGCGCAGATGTCTTCAGGTTACAAGCGGGCGCTATACGAAATTGTACTTGGGTACCGAAAAGATTATGACGACGAGAAGGTTCGCTTTTTCAAGGTCGTTGAGAATGGTGATCGTGCCGATGGTCTATGTTTTTCCGCCAACGGTGATTTGCTGAAGCTTCGTTTGGCAAAGCGCAACAATAGCTGGCAACTGATCGATATTGTGGAATCAAGTACGGGACTGCATGTTGTCGCTGAATCTTTGTCCCCAGCTATCAAGTGGATCAAAGAGACGAGAGCTGGTCAGAAAACAAAGAGTGCGGGAACATCGCCGTTTGTTAGAACGCTGTTACTGAAAAACTCAAATCCAAACAAGGCGTTGGAGATTGTCGATGCTGCTTTGAAGGACAACCCGACAAGGCAAGAACTGCGTTTTCTGAAGTCGCATGTCCTGTTTGCGCTGGAAAAAAAAGCAGAAGCGATTGGTTTACTACGCGAACTCGGTAATGAAGATCCAGCCTACCCAGCGGCAATTTACGATTTGGCCCAGGCACTCGTACGGACCGAGGAAGGCAAAGAGAATAGCGATGCCGAGAAGAAGGAGATCCTCGGTTTGTATAAACGGTACACCGAGCTTGAGCCGTTTGATCCCACGGGCCATACATCCCTTGCAGGAGCGTACGAAGGGCTAAAGGAACTTGAGCTAGCGCGTAGTGAATATCAGGCAGCGCTGGATTGTGATCCTGATCTTGAAGACAGATATTTCAACCTGGTCTACTTTTTCGTTAGCAATGGAAGAACCGCAGAGGTTGGACCAGTGTTCGAACTTGCTGATCGTCACCCAGAAGCGGGAGAAGACATATTTGGAGTTGTGGTAGAAAGCCTTTATTACATTGACGAGTACAACGCAGTCGAAGCGTTAGCAACCAGTCAGCCTAAGAGACTACAAAAAAGTGTTAGAGCGAATATCGCGCTCGGCCGAACCTTCATCGACAATCAAAAGCCCCTGAAGGCCTTACCGCCACTTAATCTTGCCTTGCAATTGGATAAGAAATCGACCGACGCCTACGTTGCGCTGGCTGAAGCAAATCGTGGGTTATGGCGCTGGGCCGTCGCACTGAAAGCGACCGACGAAGCTCTAAAGCTCGACTACGAAAGTGCCGAAGCACATTACCAGCGAGCGTGTGTACTAGCGCGACTCGGGAAAAAAGGAGAGGCGATGTTTGAGCTTTCGAAGTCGATCGACCTGGAGTCATGGCGAATCGGATTCTTTAACAAAGAAGAAGACCTGGGATCGCTGTCGTCGCTACCAGCTTACAAAAAGCTAGAAGAAAAACAAAAGAAAGAAAAAGAAGAGAAATGAGCGCTGTATAGCAAATAGAGGTGCTCATTTAAGATTTTAGATTTCAGATTGAAGATTTGTTCGGACGTCTGGACCGTGGGACTTTGTTTGGTTGCCTACAAGATTAAGCCCGGTTTTATTCTAAGTCTCATACCCACAAACTCGACAAACTAAAGTTCGTCGGACAAAGCGACCAATCTTCAATCTGAAATCTTCAATCTTAAATAGCCCGAACTGTCGATCTCCCCAGTCTCATCCGTCGTACTGTTGAAGTAGAAAATCCATTCAGGGAGAACAACAATGAAATACATGTTGCTGATTTACGATCGGGAACAGGATTGGTTGAACATGAGTGAGGCCGAGCAGGGCGAAATTTATGGCGAATACATGAAGTTTTCGCAGGATATTAAGGATAGCGGCCACTACGTCGCCGGGGCCCAACTCCACCCAGTCGGAGCAGCCACGAGTGTGCGCATTCGAGAAGACCAGCAGCTCGTAACCGATGGGCCTTTCGCAGAAACTCACGAACAGCTTGGCGGTTATTACCTGATCGAGGCAAAGGATCTCGACGAAGCCACAGCCCTGGCGGCACGTATACCTTCAGCCCGCTTTGGAACGGTGGAAATCCGACCATTGGTTGAGCACACTTCCTCAGCAACTGCCTGAGTGTCTATGACGAGAACTGAGGGAGGCTAAAATGCGAAAACGAAATCGTTACTTACCTGTGTTGGTCACAGTCACCACTATCATCGTCGCGATCTCCGGTGTTTTGGCCAACAATGCTCAAAACCCCCGGCAATACGTAGGGGTATTCAAGATTGCCAAAGCGGAATTTTTGAAAAATGGGCCAAAGCCAGAAGAAATGCCAATTCTTGAACAGCATCGCGAATACTGGCAGCGATATACCAACGACGGAACGTGTCTACTGGCGGGTCATACACTAAACAATGATGAGACGGCCTTCGGTATCGTGGTGGTACGAAGCAATTCTGAAGAGACCGCTCGACAATTAATGAATAACTGTCCGATGGTAAAAGCGGGAATCCTTAGTGTGACCCTCTTCCCATTCGAAGCGTTAGAGCGAAAAACGGCAAATTGAAGTAAAGGAACTTAGGGCTTGGAGCTTTGTTCTTTGTGCCTGACGTTTGCCATGAACCAACATCGGAGTCCAAAGTACAAAGCACTAAGCACTAAGTTCAAC
>JBKPQV010000069.1:0-21911 GCA_046734235.1 Acidobacteriota bacterium | reverse complement strand
GCGTTACGCCATCAACGAACTCCATCGCAATGAAGGGCCTGGCACCTTCCTCGCCGACTTCATAGATGTGCGCAATGTTCGGATGACTCAAGGCAGCAGCGGCCCGTGCCTCGTGCTCGAAGCGTCGAATACGATCTTTGTTTGCCGCGGAGTCAGTAGGAAGAATCTTGAGCGCAACTTTGCGAAGGAGCCTTATGTCCTCAGCCAGATACACTCGGCCCATGCCGCCCTGGCCCAACAACGAAATGATCCGGTAATGACCTACAGTCTGATTGGCCTTGAGTTCGACGCCATCAATCAACATTTCTGCTGCGGCTTCATATGCAGGCAGGTCGACAAAGTTACCGGTTTCTTCGTGTGACCTAAGCAGCGACTCGACTGCTCGACGCAGTTCAACATCGCCGTTGCAAGCTTGGTCGAGATACGTGGCCCGGTCTGGCTGGGGCAACGCCAACGCAGCGTGAAACAGTTCTTTTAGGTTTTCCCAATGCGAATCGGGCATCGGCATTCTTGCGCGGAATCAGCGTCTAGAGGGATGTTGCGAATTAGTAAGTAGGGCGAGGATACCAAATCTATCCCGCTTAAAAGACAAATACTGTGATTACGGACCAATTTCCGCACACATGGCTCGCGATAAGCAAACAAGGTATGGCGCACACCAGTCCCCGAACCCAGCAAGAGCCCAATTACCGAAGTTAAGAACAGGAGTAGAGGAAATAGAGCGAGGAGAAGGGTTGACGAGACTTGTGAATCGAAGGTGGCGCATACGCAAGTCGGTTTTACCCGGCGAGCTGGTTGCGAAACTCACGACGGTTGTTAAGAAAGCTCGGCACGTTTGATAACCGTAGACCTGTCAATGCGGTCAGAAGTTCCACTGTCCGATTCTTTCTCGCCTGGAGCCGATATTAACCGACAATAAGAGAGCGAAAAGAGAACGACAGTGATGCATAACTTTCTAGCGGTTGAAATTCGACATTAATGTTCACCCTACAAGAGTAATCCATACAAGAGAATCCCTATTCCCGTGATTAATGCAGAGATTCCAGCTAATAAGAGCACAGGTGGTTCAGCGCGGGTAGAACGCACAGGACTTGCCTGCATCAGCGCTTCACGCAGGCCTCCGTGAAGAGCCAAGACAATCTCACCAATGCCGAGAATAAAAAGAATAGCAGCAAAGATATATTTCACCATCGCTGAAGGATTGTGCTACAGGCTACGGTTCCTTCGCCGGTCGGGGCCAGTGACGGACGGTAATCAAGCACTTTTCTAACGTCAAACCAGCTGTTACAAAATCGCTAATTGAATTCGCGTTCGGGAGGCGAAGCATCTTCCCGAACGCGAATTCACAGTGGTGGCAGGATGCTCACTATCACCTGTCGTACATAGTTTCCGTCACTAAGGCGTATTCGCTGGGAATGGTTCACCAGGTTTTTCCTGTGTCATTTGCTCCGCCGCACTCTGTACGCGGTCAACAGCATCTCGAGCGACCTGTCCAGCTTTGTCGACTAACATCCCGCTGGTTTCCCCAATGTATTCCTTCTCAATAGACGTAGAGGGTAACGCCAACCCGACTGCAGCTCCGGCTGCAATAGCAACAGCACCTACAGCTAAGGGATTGTCCCGCAGTATTTCGCCGAATCGGTTGCTGACTTGTGTTGCACTGTCCTTTGCCTGTGAACTCAAAGCATTCAGATTGTTCGTCGAACGAGAAGCTAAGTCACTCGCAGTCTCTTTCACTTGCTGAAAAGTTCGGGATACTGTGCCTTGCTGTTGTAGCGACTCACCCCCTAGATTCGAAGTAGCCCTGGAGTTCTGTTGTCCTCGTTGCTGATGTGTCAGGCGGGAGCTGCTGGCGCCAAACCTTCGCATCATTAGCATTCCGACTCCCAAACCGATAAAGGCGAGAGGTATTGGATTCTTCCATACGCCGTCGGCGATTGCGTTTCCCGCGCGGCCCATTACTTCTCGCGCCGGTTCCGTTACGTCGCTGATTGTTTCTCCCATCGTTTCCATTGCTCGTTGTACCTTTCCTATAGTTGCCTCTCGGACACTCTCCTTGACCTGGTTGACAAGGTGTTCGGGACTCAATCTTTCTTGAATTTCGTTAATTGTCTGTCCCATTTCAGCTCGGGTGTCTTCAATGTCAGATCGAATCTGGTCAGTTTGTTCTGCGGTTCCGTCAGAAACGGAAGTTGCACTGCCAGTCTCATCTGGTGCCAGCCACTTTGACTCGTCCCATTCGCGCTTGCCTATTTTATTTGTTGTTTCATCCATGCGGCATCCTCCTTTAAAGTCTCGACAGTATTCCGCGGAGTCATGTCGGTATCTCGTAGTGCAGCCATAGCTTTACCCACCACCAACCAGGCGATCCCCGCGATCAGTAAACCCACCAGGAGCGCAGCACTCCATGCGGGTAGAACCCGGCCTAGTAACATTATCGCTGATGCGATTATTGAGAGGAGGGCGGCATAAGCGATAGCTCCCCCGACAATCAGATTGGCAACATTCCTTCCCGTCTCTCGGGCTGACTGCGTCAATTCAACTTTTGCTAATGTAACTTCCTGTCTCACTAAATTACTGGTATCACTCGCAAGTCTTCCGAAAAGCTCTCCGAGTGACTGGTTTTCTAGTGACCTATCTTCGTTCCTCAATTGCATGACACACCTCCTAAACATTCAAAGATGCGTTCATGGTCGAGGGCCGCGACAATGGAGCGTCTTGAGCGTTCGATTGATTGGCGCCGCCGTCGTCATCGATTGCAGTCTTGATTAAGCGAGCCCCAGCGAAACCCAAAAGAAATGCACTACCCAACAATAAAGCCGGCCGGCGTTTGCCGAACTTTTTAATATCGCCGAGTAGCTTTTTTGCATCCTGTTCCCGCAGATAATTCGAGAACCGCTCGAGACCGTCGGCTGCTTTATCGCCGTATTCTGCTGCATAACGCGCAATTGGACCCTGCTCTTCTCCAGCAAGGCTTTCACCGAACTTTCTGACCGCGTTAACCACATTCGTGATTTCTGACGCTGCTCTATCTTTCTGTTGATCCAACTGAGAGCCCGCTCGTTGCTGAACTTGAGTGACAATTTCGCCGGTAGCTTTCTTTGCATGTTGAAAGAAATCTTCGCCCCCGGTTTCTTGATTCCCACTAGATTGATCGCCACCCTTCTGTGGGTTGTTAGGCCTAATTTTCGAAACTGTAGCTGGAGGTACTCCGCTGTTCCGTTCTTTGTTTTCTCCCGTTGTCGTTGACATAAACCTTGTTCCTTTCAAGTGACGTTGCAATTAGTCAGGTCACGCCCGACGCGACGTCAAAACGAATCGTTGATGCGTTGAAGATCAAGCAGTCCACCGACACTTTGTTATCCCGGTGAACTGAATAACCTTCATTTTTCGAAATCTATTTCCGAACTTTTCTTGTGACAGCAGTTACGAGGTTGACTCGTCGTACGTAAGAGCTTTACTAGAATCCACATATCAGATGTTGTATTGACTCCAACACTAACAACTTGGTCGTGTTGACGTCTGGATTCGTATCCGACAGGTTTCGACAATGTGCAATCGACACACTGTTCGATGGAAAAAGGTTTTATGGGATAAAGCGGTTCGAGCGAGTTCGAAAATTGGCGGGCTATCTTGCTAACGCTAGCTGTTCACTATCCTGGCTTCTACCTCGACTGTTCCTTTATTGACAGAGCCTTTCTTACCACCCACACCCCCTTGATTACCCTTTGCCTGATCCCCATCTTAATAACGGCAGCTCTTAGCTACATGCTTCATTGTCAGATATCTGTAGCAATCCTTAGCAACCTTAATGCCGCAAATTAGATGAACTATCAATTTGGGCAAATAGAAAAACCGGCGATGTTGTTCGACCCATGTATTACTTGTCTCACCTAGGTTTGTGTGGATTTGAAGGAGAAGCTAAGCGAAGTAGTTCTAGCTATTCTCTGGCTGAGAAACGAAGAGCCCTGATCCTCGTGAAGTATCCCCAGTAAAACGGAGTGATAACCGTACAGCATGCTCGTGAAGTTGGATGGTTTGCCCACACCGATCTAAGAAGTCGCGCAAGCCTACGGGGACACGGTGCTTGGAATAGCTGCTTGGATCACGTGTAAGCCGGGTTCGGCCCCGCCGCGGCAACTGTTCGTAACGAATACCGTTTGGGCATAGTCTGGTTTATTCTGCAGATCTCTCTTGCGTTTTTGAACATCAGGGAGCCGTAAAGAACCAATGGTTGTAAAGCTAACTCGAACTTTATGAGAAAAAAAGTGGCACACCTCGAACCTCGCTCAGTCTCATGACGAAACAAGCGCCTGTCGTAAAGGTTGGTACGTGCGGATTTGGTATGGCCAAGAGCGAGTATGCGCACACTTTCTCGTGCGTGGAGATTCAGCATACCTTCTATCAGCCGCCGTCGATCAAAACGTTGGAAGGATGGCGGAAATCCATGCCGACCGGCTTTGAGTTTACTGTTAAGGCTTGGCAACTCATCACACACGATGCCAAGAGTCCCACCTTCAGACGACTGAAACGAACCCTCACTGATGGTGAAAAACAAGAGGCTGGATACTTCAGGTCGACCTCAATTGTTAGAGAGGCATGGGAAACGACATTGTCTTCCGCGCGAGCTCTAAGAGCTCGAACAATTCTGTTTCAGTGTCCAGCAAGTTTCAAACAGACAAAAGAAAACGTCTCCAGGATGGATAAGTTCTTCGGCTCCATTGAGCGTCGGGATCTGGATCTTTGTTGGGAACCACGAGGAGTGTGGGACTCGGCACTTGTTCGATCAATCTGTAAGGCGCTACGGCTGCGTCATGTGATTGACCCTTTCATCGGAGAAACGGAGACTCCAGATAAATTCTACTTTCGCTTACATGGAATCACTGGCTGGCGTTACGAATATGAAACCAGTGAGCTCGAAGAACTGGCAGCGCGTTGCATAAACCTCGGGAACGGTTACGTCTTCTTTAACAACTATAAGATGACGGCTGATGCAGCGAAGTTCTGCAAAAGGCTCACCGATGACCGTACGACTTATTTTTAATCCCTGAAAAACTCACGATGAACGATCACAATATCCTCACTCGCGACTTTCGGTTGTCGATCAAAGGTAAGTAGGCCATTAATTTCCTGCTCAATGTCAGTTAGCTGCGTGTAGCAAAACCCGGCAAGAAATGTGAGTGAGGCAAGCCCCTTCATTAAATCGCGATACTTCTCTAAGAGTTCCTGTGGTGTTTGAAATGAATCATAGAACTGGTAGAGGAGATCGCGTTTGTCGGGTGGAATCCCTTCCGGAATCGCAAGAAAGCCCCCCACTTCGGAAAGCACAATAGGCTGACCCCGATATTTTGATCCGCGCGCAAATAAAGGTTTATCACTAATCCAAACCTTTAGAGGTAATTGTCCGTCGCGGAGCATTTCCACATATCGACTTTCCAGTTTCTCCGCTGTTGGTGTGTAGTCATGGATTGCGCAGATGTCCGTTATATCTGTGTGTTCCCAACCATCGTTATCAATGACCGGCCTGCTTGAATCCAATCTCCTCGTAGCTCTAACCATGCGCTCGATAAAAGCGTACTGCCCTGCATGCTGTTCAGCGAGACCGGGAAATCCCATGCTTTCATTTACCGGAACCCAGGCAATTATGCTCGGATGGTTATAGTCTCTCCTGATTGCTTCTTGCCATTCAGCCAACAACTGTTCTTCGGCCTTTGGAGACCATTCTCGAGCGTTAGGCATTTCTTCCCAAACCATGAGCCCCAATCTATCGCACCAATAGAGCCATCTCGGATCTTCGATCTTCTGATGCTTCCTTACTCCGTTGAATCCAAGCATTTTGACCCAGCCTATATCCGTTTGCAGCGCCTCGTCAGACGGTGCGGCTAATAGACCGTCCGGCCAATAACCCTGGTCCAACACCATTTTGAGGTAAGTTGGCTTGCCATTTAGAAACAGCCTTCCTTCTCGTAACTCGATCCCGCGTAAACCAACATAGGACATAACTTCATCCAACAAGGTCTCGCCATCAAACAAACTTATTTTCAGATCATAAATATTGGGATTCTCAGGCGACCAAAGCTTCGCGTAAGGAATCGTCAAACGAAGGCGTCCAGTAGCGACTGCGGTTGTGTCTTCAGCTTTAGTGATGAACTTTCCTTCCTCCAGAACTTCGACTTCGACACGCCATCCGCAAGAGGGCGCATGAAGGAAAACGGTTACGTCCAGAATACTTCGCTGCGCGTCGGTATTCAGCCTTAACTCTTCAATTCTGATTGGAGGAACCGGCTCAAGCCATACTGTTTGCCAGATACCAGTTGTGCAGTAATAGTCGATGCCGTGAGGCAGTCCAGTATATGACTGCTTGCCGCGAGGTTGTTGCGGGTCCTGACGATCTTCGACGCGTATAGTTAAACGGTTTTTCCCTGGCGTTACGTAAGGAGCAATATCGAATTGGAAAGGCACATGGCCACCCTGGTGATGTCCTACTTCGAGACCGTTTACCCAGAGTGTGGCCGCATAATCAACGGCACCAAAATTCAAGAGTAGATCGCGTTCCCGATCTTTTTCTGAAAGCGTAATTGTTCGGGCGTACCAGACACACTCATGAATACTCTTATCATTAATACCGGATAAGGGGCTTTGATAGGGAAAAGGTACAACAATGCGGCGAGTTAGCTTCCGTCCATCATACCAACCTAATTGCAAACCTTCGTTCGCATCATCAAACTCAAAGTCCCACTCGCCATTGAGATTAGTCCAAAGTGGACGTACAAAATCCGGCCGTGGATATTCAGGTCGGGGAATGTTGGAGGTATCAGTCATCGTACAATTCCTATTGAGTACGTCCTGTATCGCTCAAGTTTGAAACATCCCAAGCGGTCAATTTCCCCTGATAGATCAATCGGCCGGCTTCGTTTACTAAAAACTCGCCCATCTCAAGTCGTTCGAAGCTCACAGCACCGAATAAGACGCTACCCTCGTGGTCACTCCGCAACACCACTAATTCACGCCCATTAGGCAAACAATAAATACCTCGTTCTCTTAGAATCATCGCCCCCCCTTGCTCGTTCGAACTCTTATTAATGTTTCTTGTCAGTCTATTTCGGATCTAAGGCCCATGGTTACGCCGATAATGAATGTGTTCATCGTTAATCTCCGCGAGACTTAAAGAGTTGTTCGAATTCGGATCTCAGTTTGCCCAGTTCCTCTGCCAGCGGAAGATAGATCTCTCGCTCTCCTGCTTCGTTGGGATAATCCCAAAGACCATTGTGGCAATGCCTATCGTCTTCCCAGCCCGGATGATTAACGACCGGGTACAAACAAATTCCCTCAACCGGATTTCCCTTCAATATTGCCGCCCGTACTTCTGATGCTATATAACGCAGCCACGCCGGACGTGCTTCATCCTCAATTCCCGTTTCGGCTACGAACAATGGTCTCTCGTAGCGTCGGTAAACTTCCTCAATGATTTCTCGAAAAGGTCGGTAACGAGGGTTGTCCGTGGTGATAAATGAACCACCCAGGATCCATTGATTGTGATCGTAGTAGTTGATGCCGATGATATCGAGATACTTTTCAGCGCCACCCAACTCGGGCTTCAGACGCCCTCCGAGCATGTCCCAAGCTTCGAACTGTGACATTCGATACGCTTCTGCAGCCTCCACCTGAGCCTCGTTCGCAGGATCATCTGGTAATACATTGATGACTGGATCTATTTGAGCTATACGCGCCTTTGGATAGATATCCCAGATCGCCTCAGTCGCAGCAATCGATGTTCTGACGAGCTGTTCTTTTAGCTCGGCACCACGGCCCATAGCATAAGGATTGATATGAGCCAGTTCACCTGCGGCCCAAGAGAAAAAAGATATCTCGTTGATTGGACAGATTATCGGAAAACGGTCGCTCTCGTTCACCAACAGCTTCGCGAATTGGCGTGCAAGTTGGGCAAAGGCGTCGACAAAGCGCGGTTCAAAAATATCCAGCCAGTCCGGCCAGCCGTAGTGACATAGATCCCAAATCAATTCCATGTCTGATTCGTTTGCCGCACGAATCAAACCTAACGCGCTAGTAAAATCATAATTTTCACGGCTGGCTTCGACCAAATGCCACCGCAAACCTTCACGCGCGGTACGCATTCCTTGTTGCCGGAGCCGCTGATAATCCTGGCGTGCGAAAGTGTCATGACGTGTAGCAGCAATCTCGTCAAGTCGCTTACCACTTCGCAAACGATGAGTCGAACATTCGAAGCCACCCTGAAAGAAACTATCAAACAGAGGAGCGTACTTCGCCATGAAGATTTCCTCGTTCGCCTGTCAAAGATAATTCCTGGCGCAATAAAGTTTCGTTCGAGAGTTTGCCGTGGCCGTTGCCATTGCCATTACCATTGCCCGAAAGGTCCGCACGCATCACGAGCGCTTGTGCTCGCTTAATGCTCATAATTTTTCCATAGGTTGTTAGTGCCTGAGCAACAATTTGGTCCATGTTGTAGTACTTGTAGGTTGCCAGGCGACCGACAAAATGAACCTTCGGTGTTTCGTCCGCGAGCGCTCTGTATCTCGAGTAGAGATCAGCATTTTCCTTACGCGGGACTGGATAATATGCATCCCCTTCAGCCTTGGGGAATTCATACACAATGCTCGTTTTTGAGTGCTCTTGTCCGGTCAGATATTTAAATTCGGTGACGCGTGTGTATAGCTGCTCATTTGGATAATTCACTACCGGTGCAGATTGGAAGAGGGCCATGTGGTGTGTTTCATGTTTGAACTCCAGTGATCTGTACGGCAGCTTCCCGTAGCAATAATCGAAATAGGAATCCACCGGGCCGGTGTAGATCATTTCGCGGAATGAAATCTCTTTTTCGATTTCCCGATAGTCACAATTCAGCATGATCTTGATGTTCGGGTGATCAAGCATCTTCTCAAACAGGCGAGTGTAACCATGCAGAGGCATCGCTTGATAAGTATCGGTAAAATACCTGTCGTCGCGGTTGGTTCGAGTGGGCACCCGTGACGTCACACTTGCGTCAAGTTCGGAAGGATCGAGTCCCCACTGCTTGCGCGTGTAGTTGCGAAAAAACTTTTCATACAACTCTCGACCAACCTTGCTCACCACCACGTCTTCGGATGTAAGGACTCGTTCGACAGGCTCCGCGACTTTGTTAAAAAACTCCTCGACCTCAAATGATGTGAGGCTTAATCCATAGAGACTATTTATCGTGTCGAGGTTGATTGGAATCGGAACGATTTGCCCATCCACGCTAGCGCGCACCCGGTGTTGATAAGGTCGCCACTCTGTGAACCGAGATAGATACTCGAACACTTCGCGCGAATTCGTATGGAAAATGTGCGGGCCGTATTTGTGAACTAAAATGCCGGCTTCGTTGTAGTGGTCATAAGCGTTGCCACCGACATGTGGGCGCTTGTCGCAAATTAAAACCTTTTTATCAGACCCGGCGGCCAGTCGTTCAGCCAATACACTGCCGGCAAAACCAGCTCCCACAATCAAATAGTCAAACATAAAATCTACCCCCTTGTTCGATTTCCTTGGTTCTTCATGCAGACGCCGTCGCTCGCTGCTCAGCTTTGGCAACTCCCGTCCGTGCAGTGCTCCGGTGTCGTTTCGCTTCTACGGCTTGATCAATAAGTTCACGCATTTGCTGCCAGGTCTTATCCCACGACATGTCTGCGAGAAACTGGTCAACCCTATTGAGCCAGTCAGTTTGTTCATAGGACTTAGTCAGAAGTTTTTCGGCGGCGCGTATGAGGTCATCCGGACGATCGGCAATGCTCACCAGATTCAACTCTCCGTAAGGTCTCACGACGTCTTGAATGGAGGTGGAGATTACCGGTCTGCCGGCGGCCAGGTACTCGGGTGTCTTTGTCGGGCTTATGAAACGAGTTGACTCATTGCGTGCAAAAAGCAATAACGCGACGTCCCAATTTGAAAGGTACGAGGGTAGCTCTTCATATTTTTTGGGGCCCAGATAATGGATGTTTCCATGTTTCGGCAGAGAGTCCAGCTGAATCTTCACAATTGGGCCGATCATGACAAACTGCCAATCAGGACGCTTGCGGGCAACGGCATCGAGTAGTTCGCTATCAAATCGCTCGTCGATGACTCCGAAGAAGCCTAGCCGAGGGTGCTGAATATTTTTTTGATCCGGTGGGTCAGGCTTAAACGAACGGGCGTCACCAAAATGCGATCGATCAATACTGCTCGGAAATGGATAGACCGCGCCGTGCGCGTTCTGTTTGGCCTGATAGAGACTATGACCACCCGTGAAAACTAAATCGACTCTATCGAAGAGTTGTCTTTCCATGTACGGCAGACGGGAGTTGGCTCCCTTGAAGGCAGATAACTCATCCATGCAATCATAGATTGAAACGATCGGATTGAAGCCATCAGTGAAACTTAGAGCCATCGGAGTGTAGTACCAAAATACGTACTCGCGAATTCCGTTCTCCTGGAACAACCGACGTGTCATACTCTTCATTATCGCCGCAGTGGCGACTTCGCTTCTCAAACCTTCCGGCAGATGCGGAACGACGACCCGCACACCATGCTCACGTTCCGCAACCTCAAGTCGCATAGACCCTTGATCGAATACGGGCTCTTCAACAAAGTACACACGACGGTCTCGGGCACTACGCGTTAACAAGTGTTGTGGACGTTGAAATACAAAATCCCAACGCAAGTGTGAGAAACAAACTAAGTCTGGTTGACTTTGCGAAACTTTCTCTTGCCGAGGCTGAGGGAAGCTTGATTCAGCAATCGCACTATTGATTGTAGGCAGAATCATCTCTCTCCCTATTTCTGATTCTTGAGTTCGTTTCATTGAAGTTACCCCCTTGTATTGACTACCTTGACTGGTCAGAAGACGAAGCTGCGCCCGGAGAGGCTAATTCCGTGCTTTACTATTTGATATCGCAGGCAATTAAACGGCGGATAATGGCTACTACGTTATCGTGAATGAGGTTGGTTCACACCTCGTCGAACATAGCGAATACCATACTGTAACGGTCTCGCAAGGCCGCTATCCAGCCTGTGCCGACTTTTGAACCTGCTTGGCTTCCTGTAAGCGATCTCCTAGCTTTTCGATTTCGTCTTCACTAAGAATCTTGCGTGCATTTTTAAACATCTCACCTTCTTCCTCTTCCACATGGTGTTCGATGTTTTCTTTAAGCACGGTAAACTTCGCTGTCCACTGTTCATCATCCTTGGGTGCAGATGCCAGCTCTTCTAATAATCGTTTAACGACTGCGTGTTCCTCATAGGCCTCGAGTGATATGTCACGCGTCTCCTCGTATTCCTCGAGAGTTGGATAGAGAATCTCTTCTTCGATCCGAGTGTGAACGTCGAGTTCATTTTTGAGTTGCGCGAAAAGTTCCTCCCTGCCTTTTGTCGCACGTTCGGTGGTTTCATCGATCTTCTCTAAAATCCCGGCCACTTTTTCATGGTCGTTCTTAAGTAAAGTAAAAGCGTTCATAACGGCTCCTTTCAATTTGCGAACACAAGTCGTGCAAATTTGGTTCCGCGTACTCCGGCTCAGATCGATTGTTGTCGATTGTTGTCGGCAACTTCACAACCAGTATTGACACTGTCGAAATTGTTCGCTGTCGTTGTGAAAAAGCGGGTGTTCTTTTCTTATTTATGTCAGGGGCGCAATGGGTGAATTGTTGAAGGTAGTCTTGCCCTGTTATTTTCGGACACGTCGACGAATCTTCTGCAAAGTGCACGTACCTTTACAGAACAAGAGCATTTGGTGAATAGGATGTCCTAAGATTTTCGCTTTGCTTTCCATGTTTTCCTTACTAAGCTTTAGCTGTTCTAGTCAAAGTGCGACCTGAAGACTGACCATCAATCGTGGCAATTTCACCGACCTCCGCCAGTTGCTTTAACCTGCGCAAATCTTCCTTAATCAGCTGGGCAGGGTCCGCACCCATCAATTGCGCGAGGCTCGCTCTCAGCGCATCGCCATCTATCGTTCCTTCCACATGAAGACCTAGCGACACGATGCTGATTTAGCAGGCGCCACTCAAGCCAGTGAGAATGTTCCCTATAAGCCGCTCTACTCACTCAATTGATTTGTATATTCGAAGTCAGACAGTTTCACTATGTGTACAAGACCCGTACAAAACTCCTGTAACGATTTCACCTTCTTCTTACTGTTGAGAAATTAGTGGCGCGGGGAGGAAACATCCCTTGTACTCAGCGCCCGCCGAGCGAAGCGATGGGTCAGTTCCGTGGTCAATCCATAAACCAGATGTGAAGCCAACGAATATCCATGGATCGAAACCGGATACTCCGACGGGGATTTCGAAAGACCCAAAGCGGGAACAACAAACTCGTCTGCGACAGCCCAAACACCTAAGCCAAAGGGTAATCCCAGGCCCGTTCTCAAAAACGGAACCACCTCCGATGTGGCACCATATAAAGCACCTGTGCCAGCACCAAAGGCATAATGAAAAAAGGTCCCTCCCAAATCCTTCTGTCCTTTTGACAGCGGTTTATTAAGAGCTGCGACACTCAAAAAGTTCGCCGTACGCTCTGCTGCATTATCTTCAGCACTGTCGGCGCCGCGCTTCTTGAGAAACTCTCCCACACCCCCTTCGGGAGTTCCACTTTGCTCCGATTGCGCCCCATGAGATTTTTGGCGCCCTGAGAGAGATTCCCCCAACTTCGCCTGAAACTGATTCATTACCCAAGCGGCGACGAAACCAGCCACTAGTCCAGCTGTAGCGCCCTTAAGCAAACTTACTTCTCTTTTCATGTTCGCTCCTTCAACTTCAACAATTGCCTGTCTAGGTGCCTAGCCGCTAACCACCAAGCACAACATCAGAAGCCGTAACGTAATCACTGGAGAATGCTAGATAGCCTTCAAATCTCACTGCAATTAGAAAGCCAAGGACTTGAGAAAAGGTGAGACGGGGGCAGCGCTCGTGGTTGCAAACGCGCACCAAGCAGGCGGCGCCACAAGGACTTTTATTGGACGTCTGACTCGATGGCAAACCAAGAAACCGAATCAGTTTAGAGTTTACGGCCGCGTGGAATCAATGATTGATGAAGGTGAATTGCCGCCATTGCACCTTCAGCCGCCGCGACAACCGCTAACTGGGAGTTCGGAGTAATGTCTCCCGCCGCATAAACGCCTGGAATGCTGGTCTGTTGTTCTTTATCCACCCGGACCAGCCCGGAATCGTCGTCGAGCTTGCACCCGAGCATCTCGTATAGATTGCTGGCTAATACAGTACCGAGATTGAAGAACAGCGAGTCGCACTCAAGTGATTCACCATCTTGAAACAGCACGCGCTCCAACTGCTTTGATTCAAGGTCTCCTTCCAACGCAACGACACTTCGATCAAGAATTTGAATTTTGAACTCGGCAAGTTTGTCGCGATCTTGTGAGGTCATATCGCCAGCATCGCCTCCTGTGATAAGTGTTATTCTATTGGTCCAACTCAACAGACTCAAAGCGAAGCCCACTGTTTTCTTTCCACCACCGAGCACCGCAATACGCTTGTTTCTGGATTCATAACCGTCGCAATCCGGACAGTGGTGGACACTCGTTCCGTAGAATTCACGAAAGCCCGGACAATCAGGTGTTAGGTCTCGCAACCCGGTAGCGAGCAATAACCGTCGCGTTTCAAACGTTTCGGATAGCCCCTGGCGATCAGCCGTAACACGGAAAAGATCAGTAGAAACTCGCTCAGCGCCGGTGACGCATGCCTCGACAATCAATCCACCATGAAGTTTTACTTCCGACCGTCCACGCGCCAAGAGTTCTGCCGGTGAAATGTCATGATGTCCAAGGAAACCATGAATACCGTGTGCGTACTCGTTGCGCGGACTGTTGTGGTGAAATGTTAGGCATGGATGAAGGTAACGCGCCAAAAAAAGTGATGCAGAGAGCCCGGCCGGACCCGCACCCACGATGATGCAATCGTATGCCTTCAACTCGTAACTAGGCTTGCCGCTAGCGGAGGACCTTACTTAGTTTTACTTTTAGTTTTGCTAGTCTTGTCTTTGGTTCCGGCCGGGGCAGCCTGACCAACCCCAGTAGCTTCGCCTCCAGCTTCGGTCGCACCTACGACGGCGCCTTTCGCCGCGCCCGCCGCCGCACCGACCAGAACTTTACCTGCAACTCTTGTAATTTTGCTTAATATTCCGGGTGATGATTTGCGCTTCGCCTGCTTAGCGGTTCCCTTTTTCCTCGACGCGCCGCTTGATTTCTTAGAACTCGCCTTTGCCGCCTTAACAGTAGAACTTTTCTTTGTGGTCTTCTTTGTTGCCATCTTTTGCCCTTCTTAGTTTTCCGCTTAAAAGATGTCTTTCCGGTCTGCTGAGACTTAAAAGACAGGACATCAAATGCAAATAGGAGTCCAACATCGCGTTGTCGACCGTTTTCTTTTTCGCGTTCCCTGGATTATGCGAAATCTCGGCAACCTTGAGCTATGAGCCATGGATCAAGCTGGCATTATGGTTGCGAATAAAGGGCGGGAAGATTGAAAACGTGGTCTAGAGGCGTGAAAGTCGATCAGTTTTCACCATCGACGTACCGGACCAATACAACGCCGCTTCGAGAACCATAATGCGTACAAGTCATCAGCGGGTTGAATGATCAAATTACTGATGTTCGAAATGAATGGAATTGATTTGATCCAATGGCCGGCAATGTTGATTACAGTTGTCGCAGCCTGGCTAATTGCCTCTCAGCGGAAGTTCAAGAGGAATTGGGGATTTTGGCTTTTCCTGATCAGTAACGTGCTCTGGATCATCTGGGGTCTTAAAGATGGCGCGTATGCTTTGATTGTCTTGCAGATCTTTCTTGCCCTGTTGAATATTAGAGGAGCTCTAAAGAACCAGTCACAGGAAGGCTAGCTCGAACTCATTATCCTGCTCCTTACTTTTGCTGTTCATTGGTGGTCTTGCGGACTGATTTGTCCTTTTGTGCAATTGTTAGCAGAAGCCGAAGAGACTTTTTTACGTGTGTTAATCAGAGCGTGGTTTGTTTCTTGCTTGGCTTCTCTGTGACGGTTACGGAACGTTGAAAATCGTACAGAGGTTCGACAGAGTTCAAAGGAGCAAAAGGATGATAGCGATAATTGGATGGATAATATTCGGTTTAATCGCAGGATTGATTGCCAAAGCCATAATGCCAGGCAGGGATCCGGGTGGGTTCATAATTACGATCCTGCTCGGCATAGCGGGATCTCTCATAGGCGGCTTTATTGGCCAAGCCATATTTGGCTACGGGCGTGCTGTTAATGATACTGGTGATCTGAGCCGGCCCGGATTCTTAATGAGTCTCGTTTTATCAGTGCTTGGCGCCATCGCACTGCTCGCTGTGTACAGACTAGTCAAAGGCCGCTCAGCTCGGGTGTAGTTGGAAAATTAAGTCGATGATTTGTAGGTGCTATGTTGCTTAGCGCACCGACAACGGGCAAGACTTGAGGAACACTGTGATTTATGGTGTTGGAGTGGCCTGTAAACGATTGGTATTACGCGGTTGAATGTCATGCTTGCGGGAGGCGGATTCCTTTCTCAAAGCTCAATGACAATCTTCCCACTTATCCAATTGAAGTAAGTTGTTGGGAATGCTTCAAAGCTAGCAATTACTCCCCCACAGAGTTTGTCCGAGTTCAGGCAAGTATAGTCTTCGACCAATAACCTCACGACAACCGAATTGCCAAAGCTGAGAAAGCGCCCGTCAGCCAAGGATGCTGAGTCACTCTAATTCTATCTACCTGCTGATCCGCAGAGTGCGCTATTCCCTTTATGTGCGGATGCGCACAGACGCATGGTATAGAATTCTCACACAGTCCAAAAAGTCAGGGTTTCCCGAACCCCTTAGAGGTGTCTTATGCAAGCACTTCCTACTCCTAAAGGCCGTATTCTTTGCACTGAGGACGATCCTGACTCACGCGATATGATGATCTATCTCCTCAGAGATGCTGGCTATGACGTTGATTGTACCGAGAACCCATTCGATGCTATCGAACGCGCTAAAAACGAATGCTTTGACCTGTTACTGGTCGATAACTGGTTGCCAGGAATTTCGGGTGTAGACCTCACTATAGAAATACGCAAATTCAACCGTTCAACCCCTATTCTTTTCTATTCTGGTGCGGCCTACATTGCTGATAAGCAACGCGCTTTCAACGCAGGAGCGCAAGGCTATCTGGTCAAGCCTGAAGGTATCAGTTCCGTAACTTCGGAAGTCGCTCGACTGATTGCTGACGCTAGAATTGCGTTTCCCGTAGCGATTGATCCGCCTTAATAACCCTCAAATCTAAACACCTAAAATTGCGGTAAACGTAATGCAGTTCAGATCTTTCTACTTCGAAGGTAGGGAAGGTCCCTGCAAATCTTTAATCAATCTCTCTCCAGGTGGTCCCCTTTGCCTAATTTTTCCGCGTTAAGAGATGTACGGAATCGTCGGCAGCATTTGGGCTGGCCGATTTTGAAAGTGCCTTAAAGGAGAGCACCATGAGAAACATCCAGAGGGCGATCGCGTTGTTTGGTTTTTGTTTATTTTTAGCGGCGTCATCTGCCCTTGGGCAGTCTGAACCGCAAACTGTTGTAAACCTACCCTTCAATTTCGTTGTGGGCGACAAAACTCTGCCCGCTGGCGAATACGTGATCCGCCGAAACCAGAGAGATTCAGACACCACTTGGGTAGTCGAGCAAAAAGGTAATGGAGCAAATGCAGTGCTCCTGACTCGACCGGCGTATGCCAAGGATACTCAAGAAGAGAACAAGCTTGTTTTTAATCGGTACACGGATGTCTATTTCCTTTCGGAGATTTGGACCACAGGAAGCAAGACCGGACGCGAAGTACAGATGTCCAATCGAGAAAGATCAATGGACAAAGCGATTGGGGCGCGACTTGAGCTCATCTTGAATGACCGGGGAAGGTAAAGACTGGACCCACACGACGCGTTCATCAGTAGTAAAGTTGTTTCAGGCCCTGACGGGATGTCAGGGTCTTGCTTTTTTGTTATGTTGATAATGATCAAACCGAGTTCGGCGCAGTAACCGTGAGGTAAAAATGCTTCTCCAGATCAGCTTTCGTAAAGGCCGCCTGACTCTATTTCTGAACTTGCTGTTGTCGTCGATACTCTTGCATGCGGGCCTGCCGGTTTATTCACAGGACAAGAAAGATCCGCGAAAAAGCGCCGATGCAGACGATGTGATCAAGGTTAGTTCCAACCTGGTCAATTTTGACGTGATGGTCAAGGACAAAAAAGGAAAGCCGATCACGGATCTTAAAGGAGAAGATTTCATCCTTTCGGAAAACGGTGTGAAACAGAACATCGAGTTTTTCGACGCGACGCTTTCGGCCGACAATGCTCCGACGCAGCCCGGATCCGTCTCCACATCGACCACATCGACTACACCACGACCCCCAAGCAACCTGCCGCGCAACATCATCTCACTCGTATTTGACGCGCAAACCACCGAAGGCGCGAACCTGAAACACGTGCGCGACGGTATGACGAAGTACATTCGTGAGCGCATCTCTGACACTGACTCAGTAGCTTTATTTGTTATTTCGGGTGGGTTGCAAATGCTGCAATCCTTCACCCATGACAAGGCGAAACTTATCTCGGCTGTCGAGAAAGCAGAGAACGTCAACACGCTTTCAATGACCTCGGAGCAACGAAGCATTAACGACTCCATAAGTGCTCTTCGGGATCAACTGGCAACCTTGCCCAGTCCGGATGCAGTAGACACCCCAGCCGGCGGCTCTTCGGCTGCGCAAGCCATGATTGCACGCCGTGTGCTTGAACAATATGTTCAAATGCGCTCGACCTTAAGCGCGCAACAGTCACGTCCGATCCTCGCGGCCCTCGCAGCAATTTGCGAGGGGCAGCGCGCTATCCCAGGTAAAAAGACAGTCGTGGTGTTTTCCCAAGGATTTATCGCACCTCAAGCTCTTGATTGGCAGGTGCAAAGCACCATCGATCTGGCCAATCGCGCGAATGTGTCTATTTATATTATTGACTCGACCGGCTTGACGGGCGGCACTCCTCAGTCAGGCGCACTTGTACCGGGCGGGGCGCTGGCGGGAATCTCATCAGCAGTCAGTCAGGAGCAACGCATACGGGCAGGAGCGGGAGAAAGCGTCTTTGACGTCAGCCGGCAAGAGGGACTAAATCGGCAACAAGACTTGCTGTATCGCATATCGGGTGACACCGGTGGCCAATTCATAAAGAACACCAATGACATCGCCTCCGGACTGGACAGGATTGATGTAGAGATTCGTTCACGCTACACGTTGGCCTATCGCAGTACAGATCAAAATTTCGATGGTAGTTTTCGAAAAGTGAAGATAGAGGTGCGCCGCCCCGATGTAAAGGTCATCGCCCGTTCAGGCTACTATGCAATTCCGCCCACCCAGATTGTTCCTCTTTCTCCCGAAGACAAGAAATTGCTCGCGAACCTTGAGACACACTCAGGTAACGCAACCTTGCCTTTGTCGTTACAGCTCACCTCATTCAGATCACAACCCGGCTCCTACGTTGTTCCGCTAACTTTCGAAATCCCACCAGCCGCGGTAACGTTTGAGAAAAAAGGCGACAAGCAACGTCTGCAACTCGATGTTCTGGGATTGGTAAGAGTTGATGGCGATACCAAGATCCTTTCGCGCCTGGGTGGAGCTTTTGATGTAGATTTGACCGCAAGCCAATACGAATCGATCCTCAATGACAAAATCTTCTATCGACAGGACATACAATTGGGGTCAGGCGCTTACACCATTGATCTGGTTGTTAAAGATCGAGTCTCAGGAAAAGTGGCAGCTAAAAGACAGAGTCTGACGTTGCCAGACACAAATTCAGAATTCTCAACTACCGATCCGGTCTTAAGTCGTCACGCTGAGCCGGTTAGACAGCCACTGGGCGCCTCGGCTGATGTGTTACGCGCAGGTAATGTGCAGATCCGACCATCGCCGAGTCGTGAATTCTTGAACACTGATAACTTGATCATCTTTTTCGATCTCTATAACGCCACGCCTGCTGCTGAGACGGGCAAGCCACTGGTCAGGGTTACGGTCACAGTCATGAAAGATGGAAAGCCGGCCATCCGGCCGCTCGACTACGAACTTACCGAAACGGTGGCCGAGCCGTCGCCTCATCTGGCATTTGCCAAATACGTCAAGCTTGCAGGCCTGCCTCCGGGAAAGTACTCGGCGCTAATTGAGACCAGAGATATGGTAGGAAATAAAGTGGTGAAGCAAGAAGCCTCGTTCGCCATTACGCGTTAAAACGGATTGGCTTTCTGGCGCCGGTAATTATTGAGTGGGGTCACCGGCAAGCGAACAGGTTTACTGTTGTCCTTTGAGTGTGTCCGATTTCTTCTTAATACTGTCGCTAAGCTTGATGATCGCCTGGAGGTCCTGATCAGCACGGGCCTTCTCTTCTTTGGCTTTGTCTACTGTTTTCACATCGACGGTCGCGGCATTCTTGAGCGTGGGATTCTCTGTGAAACTGTCGATTAGTTTACACAGCTTGACCAGCGAGCTGACCATCTCGTCGGCTCCAACCTCGGAAGATTTTTCCTGCTCCTTCTCGTTAGGTGCCTGGGACACCATGTAATCATTTATTTCGTTAGCGCGCTTGTTTATCTCAGCAGTCTGCTTGGATATGAGTACGTAGTCGAGTGGCTTACGCGCCACGAGATTTCGCGCAATGTCGTTGCGGAGCACTTGAATGCGCGTGAAGTCTTCCTTCATATGAACGATAGCGGTCTGAATACGCTTTTGATTTTCCGATTCAACCGTCGCATCCATTTCAGCGCTCCGCAGCCGATTTTCATTAACCTGCCGGCTGCGATCTTCAATCCGCGGATTGTTATTGACCGGCGCTCCCGCACCTGGGGGTGGGCCAGGGCTTTGAGCCCATGCCGAAGCTCCCAAACTTGCGGCAAAAATCGCGGCAACCACACAGTCGGTGAAACTGGGAATCGGTAGCGAGGATTTCATAAGGAGTCCTCCTGAATCCATCTGAGAATCAGCTACAATAGACTGCAAGATTTGTCGGCCAATTATGTCACGATTCCTGATGCAATAGAACCTTTGCGAGAGTTGGGTAGTGTCGTAATTTGAAATACTGTCTGTTAGAAAATAGCAGTCATAGCGACTGCAATACGGAACAGGAGCGCAGCGACTGCTTATAAGCATTGGATACTTCTCTCTCTTGCGTGCAGTCGCTTCGCTCCTGTTCCGTATTGCTGCACTTTGCCGATAACCCTGGCCTGCTAGCAACATCAAATTCCCGCATGAAACTCTTATTGTTTTTCCTGGCGTTCCCAATGGGTTCAGCTCCGCTCGGTGCCTTAGCGGCGACAGCTCAGCAACCGCCCGCTGCAATTCAGTTCGTAGATGTCACGGCTCCAGCCGGTATCAGGTGGAACCTCAAAGTTCTCGCCCCTGGCGCAAAAAACCTGATCGAAACTATGGGTGGCGGCGGCGGCTTTATTGATTACGATCGTGACGGCCTGCTCGATATTTATCTTGTCTGCTACACGCAAACGCAACAACCTGAGGGAGCGAGTAAACTAAAGGATGTTCTATACCGCAACAATGGCAACGGCACCTTCACGGACGTAACGGATAGAGCGGGTATTGCGAACAGCATGCTAGGCATGGGCTTGACCGTCGGAGACTATGACAACGATGGATGGCCCGATATTTACATCACCGGTTATGGCGTCAGTAAGCTTTATCGCAACAATGCCAACGGCACTTTTACCGCCGTCACTGACCGCGCGCGGGTCAACAACAAACTATGGGGAACGAGCGCTGCTTTTTTTGACTATGACAACGATGGCTACCTTGATCTCTATGTTTGCAACTATCTCACTTATGACGAAAAGAACCTTCCGTGCACTCTCTACGCGGGTAAACCGTATTGCCTGATCCAAAAATTCCAGGGCTCCTCCAGCAAGCTGTTTCATAACAACCAGGATGGCTCTTTTACCGACGTCAGTGACCAAGCAAAAATCTCCAACCCGACTGGCAAAGGATTAGGAGTCGTGGCTCTTGACTATGATCGCGACGGCCGGATGGATCTGTTTCAAGCTAACGATGCTACGGCGAATTTTCTCTTCCACAATGATGGAGACGGTACCTTTTCGGAGCGGGCTCTGGCATCAGGTGTGGCTTTCGATCCGAACGGTAACGCACGGGGCGGCATGGGAGCCGATGCTGAGGATCTCGACGGTGACGGCTACCCGGAGATCTTTGTCGCAAACTTCTCGGCACAAACAAATGCGTTGTTTCACAACGAAAAGGAAGGCATGTTTGTCGAGACAACTAACAAGCTCGGGCTGGGTGCGATCAGCCTGCCGATGAGCGGCTTTGGATCGCGTTTCTTTGATTACAACAACGACGGTTTGGTCGATCTGTTTGTCCTTAACGGCCATCCGTTCGAGCCTATCAACAAGATCTTTCCCGAAACCACTTATGCGGAGCCTCCCTTTCTTTTCGAAAATACCGGAAATGGATTTCGCGACGTCGCCGCTGAGCACGGAGCGCCGCTCAAAAAGTTCTTTGCGGGGCGGGGATTGGCGGTGGGCGACTTTGACAATGATGGTGATTCGGATTTGCTGCTTATGAATGTCGGCGAAGCACCGGCGCTACTGCGCAATGATGGTGGTAATAAGAACCACTGGCTCGGTGTTAGTGTCGTCGGGGCGAAGACTAACCGGGACGGAGTTGGGGCAGAGGTGAGTGTGACCGTATTAGGGAAGCGCCGAAGCAAGCAACGGTTGGGCGGCACTAGCTATCTTTCAGCTTCAGACCCACGGTTGTTATTCGGATTGGGAGCTGCCACCAGGGCCGATGTTGACGTCAGGTGGCCCAGCGGCAAGATCAACACGCTTAAGAATGTCACCGTCGATCAGTATCTAAT
>JBKPQV010000068.1:0-6418 GCA_046734235.1 Acidobacteriota bacterium | reverse complement strand
CTGGCAGATCCTTCGCTCCGCCAAAAATTGCTGGCGGATAGCACACTAAATGCCGAGGTGCGAAATACATTTTCGATTACCGGCCTCAAAGGAAGCGAAAAAGTAAATGTCATCCCGGGAGAGGCATCGGCACAAATCGATGCGCGCATACTTCCCGGCGAAACACCTGATGGATTCATCACCAAGTTGCGTGAAGTATTAAAGGATCCTGACCTTCAAATCGAGGTGCTCGAAGGATCGGTGCCCACTGGCTCGAGCGCCGATACCGCTTTGATGAGAGCAATCCGCGCAGTCGCAAACCGGAGAGATCCTGGGGTTCCCGTGATCCCCACGATGTTAACCAGCTCAACCGAT
This sequence comes from Acidobacteriota bacterium, assembly GCA_046734235.1. Classification (GTDB taxonomy): domain Bacteria; phylum Acidobacteriota; class Blastocatellia; order Pyrinomonadales; family Pyrinomonadaceae; genus PSRF01. The sequence goes on along the minus strand of JBKPQV010000068.1, from coordinate 6,064 downwards.
AGCGCTAAGTTTCGACCTTTAGGAATAACTGCTTATGGGTTCGAACCGTTCAAACTAGACGACAATGAATTGAGCCGTTCACATGGAGATGATGAGCGAGTCTCGGTTGAGAATGTGGGCTTTGCGCTGCGGTTTTTGTATGAGGTAGTCGTCGAATTGAATTGAACCTTATCTGACCAGTAACCTCTTCTCTGTGTCTCTGTGTTCTGTGCGTCTCTGCGTTAATTCGAAGCATATCAATCTAAGACTTCCATTTAACACAGAGACGCAGAGAACACAGAGACACAGAGACACAGAGACACAGAGATTTACACCTGATCTGTTTTAAGGCTTACTAATTTCACCTGCTGCACGCTGCAATGCACGCGTCAGCCGCTCGACCTCAACTTTCGCGCGCGTCGTATCCTTTGCCTCAATAGCTTCAGTCAATCCAGGTAACACCATGGCCTTATAAGTCGGTCTTGGCGCATACAAAAGATGCTTGAACCACGGGCGACCGGTCAGACCTTCGGAATCGAGTAAGGCTCGTTCAACTTTCATCAGTCCTTTATGGAGCTGCTCAACTCGGGTCTTATCTCCAGCGTCTGTCGCTTTGCGTGCTTGTTCAAGCGTTACTCGGCCGTTGTTTTCCCATGCCTTCGCTGCTGCACGTGCTGCTGCAAAGTTGATGTCGACCTTCAGCTTGCGAGCGAGTTGTTCCGTTTCGTCTAGATAATTCTGAACCTCGACCGCGTAAGCCGCATAATCCAAAGGCACGTAATCACATTCCGATAACTGAAGCGCGGCAACTGCCCAATAGCGGGCCATGGCAGCATGATAGTAGTAACCAGGATCGCCTACGCGATCGACCCAGTTGAAACTGTCGTAGATTGAATGGTAGACCCCGTATGGACCATCAAATGTGAGGTCAGCGACGGGTACGCCGAGAAAATTCAGAAACACCGTATAGTCTGAACCTGATCCGAGACGCGTTGTAACTTCCGGCTGCTTCGCATTCTTATCATGCCGTGCCCAGACGTCATAAATCGTTCCGCCACTCGGATCAGGCACATCGCGAGCGACGTCGCGGAGGAAATCCGCAAGCGCAGGAACTGCAGACGCAGAAAATGAATTGCCGGACGATGAACTGTCCACGTTCAGATACGCAAGTGCGCCAGCTTTGAGTCGCTCAGCTTCCAACTCGCCCCATTCAGTACTCCCCGTAAGGGTAAATTCCTCCGCGTCCCACGAAGCAAAGATCAGTGTTCGCTTCGGTTTCCAACCACTGCGCTTCAACTCACCAAACGCTCGTGCCGTTTCCATCATGGTCGCGCTGCCACTACTGGGATCAACTCCACCGTAAACCCAGGCATCGCGATGATTGCCGAGTACGACCCATTCGTCCGGGCGTTCCGTTCCTTTCAAACGTCCCACGACATTCCAGATCGAGCGGACTTTCTTGTCGTTCTCAATTACGAGATGCAATTGGTCTGAAGTTGGACCAAGTCGATAAGTAAACGGCAATCCTCCTTGCCATTCGCGCGGAGCCTCTGGTCCAGTCATCCGTTCTAAAAGTAATCGGGCATCCTTGTAAGACATCGGGGCTGCGGCAACTGTAGGCATTGAAACCGCAGTCTCAGCAGGAAGGAAACGACCACCCGGAACTGATGACCAGCCAGGAGTTCTTGGATCGCCCGGTAGATTGAAGTCGTATACGATGCCGCCTCTTTGCAAATGACTCTCCGGGCCCCATGGCCCATGCGGATAAACCTCCCCCTTTTTGAAGCCATCATCAGCCGGATCGGAATAAAGAATAAGCGCCGACACGCCGCGTTTTTGTGCCGTTTGGGCTTTGAACCCGCGATAGCTGTAAGGCACGGAGTATCGCGCCAACGCAATCTTGCCGCGCACGTCGACACCACGTTTAGCGAGCAAATCATAGTCTTCGGGATTGCCACTGTTTACGTAGACAACGGGAGCTGTAACATCGACGTCCGCCGAATATGCACAGTAAGAGATGCCCACTTCATCTGAATAAGAATCTTTGTCCTGGGGAATGGCATCTTCTTTTAAAGAGAGTTTTCGTTTTGCTTTGACCAGCGTTGCTTCATAACGAACTGGCCACGGAAGGTAAACGGGATGCTCGATGAGTTGCACATCTTCCAGTCCGTAGTCACCCCATTGCTTTGCAACATACTCCGCAAGTTCATAGTTACGCACTGAACCAGCTATGTGCGGTTTCAGGGTGAAGATGCGATGTTGTGCCCGACAGTTTTCAGGACGAATTGTGTTGATTAGATGAGATTCGAGAGGCTTTAGTCTGGCTAAGTTCGTGCTTGAGAATCCGACACGTACGCGCGGCTCCGCCCAGGGAGTTGAAAGTGCAAACAATAGAAGCGCGATGAGACCAAAGCGAGACAAAGTGCTGCTCAGGTATCACGGCCGAAGAAAGCGTGTCAAGGCTTCGACGTCTTTGTACTTTGTGCTTTGTACTTTGTGCTTCGAACTTTGACTCTGAACTTGTCTCTAAAGGGCGAAGAAACAAAGTACTAAGCTCAAAGTACAAAGTACTAGCTAAAACATATCGGACACCTTTGTTATTGACGCTCGGACTCATTGTTCGATTTAATTCAACCGCATTCGCCAGGTCGGTCGACACCCAACACTATTCGTAATCAAAATTCCGATCCCTTGTGAGGACCTTCATGTCAAAGCGTCTACTACCGTTGCTAGTTCTTTGTCTGTTCCTTTCCCCAATCGCAGCTCAAACCACACCGAGTGCGGATGATTACAACACGATTTTCAAACCAGTTAAGTGGCGTTCAATTGGACCATTCCGTGGCGGCCGCTCTGTTTGTGGTACCGGAGTGGTTGGTGACATTAAAACCTATTACATGGGTACAACGGGAGGTGGTCTTTGGAAGACTGACGACATGGGAATCAGTTGGCGAAACATTTCTGATGGGTTCTTTAAGACTGGTTCGGTAGGTGCGATCGCTGTCTCGGAAAGCGATACAAACGTCGTTTATGTCGGCATGGGCGAACATGCCGTGCGAGGTGTGATGACTCATCACGGCGATGGTGTCTACAAATCAACTGACGCCGGAAAAACATGGAAACGAATGGGGTTGGAACTAACTCAACACATCTCCCGCATCGTGATCGATCCGCGAAACCCAAACGTTGTTCTGGTTGCCGCGCAAGGAGCCCTTTACAGCCCCTCACAACAAAGAGGCATTTTCAAATCAGTCGATGGCGGTGTTACCTGGAAGAACGTTTTGTTCGTAAACGAAAAGACTGGCGCGGCTGAACTCTCCATGGACATGAACAATCCGCGAATGATTTATGCAGCAATGTGGGAACACGGGCGATTGCCATGGAAAGTAATCAGTGGAGGCCCCGGCAGCGGACTCTACAAATCAACCGATGAAGGTGACACCTGGGAAAAATTGAAGGATGGATTGCCGGAAGAGATGGGAAAGATGTCGATTGCCGTCAGCCGCTCGAATCCGGAGAAAGTCTATGCACTCATTGAAAGCGACTCTGACAAGGAGGCGGGTGGCTTATTTGTTTCAACGAACGCCGGGAAGAAGTGGAGCCGAATTACCAATGATCATCGTCTCGTCCAAAGAGCCTGGTATTACATCGAACTCTTCATCGATCCCAAGAATGAAAACACTATCTATGTCTTAAGCGCACAAGCGTTGCGATCAAGTGATGGCGGCAAAACTTGGGAACAATTAGGTGGGACTCACGGCGATTATCATGATCTCTGGATCAATCCAAACGATTCAACCAACCTCATCATCTCGAACGATGGTGGCTCAGCTGTTTCCTTTAACAGCGGACGAAGTTGGAGTGTTCAGAGCAATATGCCTACGGCGCAGTTTTACCGAATCAATGTAGACAACCAGTTTCCTTATCGAATCTACGGCGGTCAACAAGATAATACCTCCGTCTCGATTGCGAGTCGTGAGTTGAATGGCGGAGGCATCAGCAATGCAAGTTGGACATTTTCAGCTGGTGGTGAAAGCGCCTTCCTGGCTTTCGATCCTGACAACCCCAGATTCGTGATGGGGGATAGTTATCAGGGCACTATTGAAATACTCGACACCAAAGCACAAGCAAGCACTAACGTGATGGCGGCACCGATTCAATACCTCGGTATGGATGCCAAGGACATTAAGTATCGATTTAACTGGAACGCCCCCATCATCTGGAGCAAACACGAACCCGGCACTTTCTATCACGGGTCCCAATATTTGCTTAAAACAAGCGACATGGGCCGAACGTGGAAAGAAGTGTCCCCCGATCTAACTCGTAACGAGAAGGAGAAACAAGGAAAAGGCGGTGGTCCATACACAAACGAAGCTGTCGGCGCCGAGAATTACGGCACGCTCGCTTACATTATGGAGTCGCCTCATGAAAAAGGTGTGATTTGGACCGGGAGTGACGACGGCTATGTCTATCTAACTCGTGACAATGGCGCCAACTGGAAGAATGTAACGCCGCAGGGCTTACAGGAATGCCTGATCAACGCCATCGAAGTGTCGCCGTTTGACAAAGCAACGGCCTACATTGCGACGACTCGGTACAAATTCAACGATCATTCGCCTGGTCTCTATAAGACTACCGACTACGGCAACAGCTGGACCAAGATAAATAATGGTCTTCCAGCAAGCGCATTTACTCGCGTGGTTCGCGAAGACGATGTCCGAAAGGATCTCTTGTTTGCAGGGACAGAGCTCGGGCTGTTTATTTCATGGAATGGTGGTCAAGATTGGATACCGTTTCAACTGAACCTGCCGCTCACGCCGATTACGGATTTGCGGATCCACAAAGGAAATTTGATCGCGGCAACATCGGGCAGATCTTACTGGATACTAGATGACCTTGGTTTGGTTCGTCAGTACAAAAAAGACACCCCGGCATTCGCGCTCTATAAACCCGACAATGCTTACCTCGTCAACGGAGGTAGTGAACTTGATTCCACCGACGCAGAATTTACTGGCGCAAACAGGTTCCGCGGAGTAAATCCGGCCACTGGTGTCGTTCTTTACTACCAACTTCCCGACCTTAAGAAAGACGATGTGATCTCGCTGGAGATTAAAGACGCGGCAGGAACAGTTGTACGCACATTTTCTTCCAAGGCAGATGAAAAGTTTGCACGCTCAGAAAACGGACCAAGGCCTGACCCACTACTTCCAAAAAACAAAGGGCTTAACCGTTTTGTCTGGGATGTACGTTATTCGACAATGCCAGGCATCCCTGGCGTTCGTATCGAGGGAGGATTCTCGGGTCACAAAGCGCCGCCAGGAAAATATACCTACACGCTAAAGTATGGCAGTCAGAATGTTTCAACTGATTCCGAAATCCTGCCGAATCCTCTTTACACAATCGACGCCACCACTTACTCCGAATATCACAAGACAATGTTGAGCATGGAGACTGAGTTGATCGCCATGCACAAGATGGTCAACAGTCTTTACGAAAAGCAAAAACAGCTCGAATCCCTCCTACCCTCACTGCCAGCAGGAGAAAAATTTGCGGCGATAAAGAAAGACGGCGAGGCGCTCCTGAAAAAAATGAAAACGTGGGACGAAGACATGGTCCAACGCAAATCGAAGGCTTACGACGACGTGGAAAACTTCCCCAATAAGTTCACCGCGAACTACGTGTTCATGATCAACCAGACAGAAAGCGACATTCCGCGCGTAAACCAACCGTCGTTGGATCGAATGAAGGAGTTGAATGCTCAATGGGCGGGATTGAAAGCTCGTGGATTGGAAATTCAGAGCCAGGATATACCGGCATTAAATAAACGTCTGTGGGATGCTGGCCTGGGAGCAATTTGGAAAGAATAGAATTGGGCCAAATGTCCGCGACTCAAATTTCAAATAGCTGACTTGGATTACGGCTTTGCCGCCCGTTGTGAGGATGTGGCTTCGCCCTTCCGTGATTGCTCAACCGAAGTCTGGGCTGCGCCCCTGAATTCATACTTCAACGGAACTGATCTCGGACGCCAGGCGGCGCAGCCCAACTACCCGGGGAGACTTTACGGAGGGCGAAGCCACATCCTCACAAC
>JBKPQV010000067.1:0-9151 GCA_046734235.1 Acidobacteriota bacterium | reverse complement strand
ACTCTTATGAGAAAGATCCTTTTCCTAACGCTCAGTCTTCTCGTCACAATCATCTTGGCCCAACCCGCAATTGTGTGTGCGCTGGAGGGCGATTTTGTCATTCATGATCCATCTACAGTCATTTCGTGCAACGGCAAGTTCTACACCTACGGTACAGGCGGTGTCTCACTGGTCTCAGATGACGGCTGGACCTGGCGGCGCGGACCTTCACTCCCGAGGCGCGGAGTAGCTCCAGACGTCATTCACATAGGTGACCATTACTTTCTGTATATCGCGGCCAACAGTGGGCCAACCAAGGCGGATGTTAACCTGCTCACAAACAAGACTCTCGATTCGGATTCAACTGACTACAAATGGGAAGAGGGAGGTGTTGTAGCGTCCTCCGATGGAGTCGAGGATTGCAATGCGATTGATCCGGGGGTCTTCCTCGATCCTACCTCGGGAAGGTTGTGGCTGACATACGGTTCCTACTTCGGTTATATCCGATTGGTGGAGCTCGATCCCAAGACCGGCAAGCGCCTCAAGCCGAGTGAAAAGCCAAGGAACATAGCTATCAACAGCGAAGCCTCGATCATGATTTATCACGAGGGTTGGTATTACCTCCTCGTCACTCATGGAAGTTGCTGTCGCGGTGCGGACTCGGGCTACAACATTCGTGTAGGTCGTGCGAAAAATGTCGCAGGCCCCTTCGTGGACAACATTGGTACCGACATGCTTCGAGGCGGTGGCAAACTTTTCGTTGGTTCATCCGGACGTCTGATTGGTCCAGGGCATTTCGGCCTTTTCGATTTCGGTGACGGCATTCAGAGATTTTCACTTCACTATGAAGCCGATCTTGATAAAGGTGGAGCAAGCGTACTCGATGTTCGCCCGCTGCTTTGGAAAGATGGATGGCCAGTCGCTGGTGAAAGGTTTGCGGGAGGCACCTATCAGATCGAATCTTTGCGCACCGGCACTTCTCTTGAGCTTGCGGTGGAAGGATTCCCCGTTGGGGGCAGGCCGGTGAGACGTGGGCCACCACCAGGATCTCCGAGTGCGCCTTTGCGCCCACCCACCGGTGGCGGAGCGCCTCCCATCGGTGGCGGCATCTTTGCGGGCACAGGCAAACCGATCCCAACACAAGACGTCGCAGAGGTTTCGAAAAAATGGCCTGAGGGTAATGTAGATGTGCGAATGAGCAACTACATGTGCCAGGCTCAGCAGAAGTGGTCCATCGAGCCAATCTCTGGTTCCGGCTACCTCGGTTCGCCTTTTTTCAAAATCACCATCGCAGGAACGGATCGCACACTGACTGCCACAGATGACGCGGAGTTGGTCGTGTTGCCAACCTTCACTGGGAAACCTGAACAGCTTTGGCGGTTCGACGAACTTGCTGATGGCAGTTGGAGAATCATGCCGAAGGCGATACCAAACTTGAAGCAGCCGCTCGTCCTCTCGGCGGTCGGCAGTAGTTTTGCTACCTTTGCCGGATTCGATCTCCGCAGTGAGAAACAACGATGGCTTTTGAAAACACCATAATCAAACGGTTGTCGCCGAAAATTATGACTAAGCCTCTCATAACCCTGATTGCGTTCGTCATTCTACTTACGCTGTTCGGCCATGCTGCGCATTCCGTGTCTCAGATTCCTGCTTCAACGTTGAAGACTTCAGACTCTTCCAACAAAGCACCCGATGCGGATGGGTTCATCCAGCGCTGGTTCATCCTTGAGCCGATTAGCACCAATGGCCTAACGGACAGCGCAGTGCAAGCCGCAGTCAAGAAAGATTATTTCGCGGATCAGTTGAATGTTGTTCCTCGAGACGGCGATAAGGTGAGCGTCGATGGTGCTGAGCTTACCTGGCACGCGTTGGATACTACCAACTACAACGTCAACCTTTTTCACTTCGCCCGAGCTTACGGCAAAAAGACCTCCGATGTTCTGTTCTGGGTTGTCACTGTCATTAACTGCCCGCGCGAAATGCGTGATGTTCGACTGGCGATTGGCTCGAACGCCGCATCCGCGTGGTGGGTCAATGGCAAGGAGGTAATCGGTATTTATGGTGATCGCCAAACTGTCATTGATGACGGCGTGTCCAAGCGGCTGACGCTAAACAAAGGAACCAACATTGTGCGCGCAGCGATCGTCAACGGCGGAGGGGCCACTGATTTCTGCGCCCGATTTCTGGATTCGGAAGACAAGCCGATCAGGGAAGTGACCATAAGCCTCAACGCACGGCAGTCACAGGCATTGCATCCTGATCCAAATTTCTACATCTTCCTCTGCTTCGGACAATCGAATATGGAAGGTGGAGGCAAAATCGAAGATGACGACTTAGTGGTTGATCCTCGCTTTCAGGTGTTAGCGGATTTTGACGTACCCAGTCGCGATTGGAAGAAGGGGCAATGGTACCCAGCAGTTCCTCCTTTGACTCGTCGTACGAGAGGTATATCGCTCATCGATTATTTTGGTAGGACCATGGTTGCCAGGCTACCACCACAGATTCGAGTTGGTGTGGTAAAGGTCGGTGTTTCGGGGACGAAGATCGAGTTGTGGGATAAGCAGACGTATCGCGATTATCTTACGACGGCTGATCCCTGGAAGGTAAACATCGCAAATGAATACGGCGGTAACCCTTATGCCTACCTGGTTGAGTTGGCGAAGATTGCTCAGAGAGACGGTGTGATTAAAGGAATCCTTCTACACCAGGGAGAATCAAACGCCAACGATAAAGACTGGCCAAAGAAAGTGAAACTGGTCTATGACAATTTGATGCACGACTTAAATCTCAAACCAGAATCAGTGCCGCTGTTGGCTGGGGAAGTGGTCAATGCAGATCAAGGGGGCGAAAAGGCAAGCGCAAATGAAATCATCAGGATGCTTCCGGAGACACTTCACAACTCCTATGTCATATCCTCAGCGGGATTGCCTTGCAACTCTGATCGCCTCCATTTCACTGCCGAAGGTTACAGGCAATTCGGAAGGCGTTACGCTGAGAAGATGCTCTCGGCGCTGGGATACAAGATTAACCGAGTTGGTGAACTAAACAATGAACATCGGTGAGGAGTTTTGCTTGTGGATATGCCTCTCTCTCGACGTAGCTTCTTAAAACTCGCGTCTGCCGCCGGTATGCACTTGTCCTTGCGGCGAATGCGTGCAGCGACGGTGGCGCAAGAGTCCCGCACAATTGCGCCTGGACCATTCAAACCGACGTGGGAATCACTCGTGCAAACCTACCGTGTACCGGAATGGTTTCGCGACGCGAAGTTCGGCATCTGGGCACACTGGTCCGCCCAGTGCGTACCGGAACAAGGAGATTGGTATGCGCGGAGAATGTATCTGCAGGGCGACTCAGCGTACGACTATCACATTAAGACTTATGGACACCCGTCGAAGTTCGGATTTATGGAAATCGATAATCTTTGGAAGGCTGAGCGCTGGGAGCCTGAGAAATTGATGGCGCTCTACAAACGCGCCGGCGCGAAATACTTTTTCGCGCTCGCAAATCATCACGACAACTTCGACGCGTACGACTCGAAATATCACGCCTGGAACTCAGTCAAGGTCGGCCCGAAAAAGGACATCGTAGGAAGGTGGGCCAAAGTCGCGCGCGCGAATGGTCTGCGTTTCGGCGTCAGCAATCACTCGGCTCACTCATGGCACTGGTTTCAAGTAGCATACGGGTACGATGCTGAAGGCCCGAACGCAGGCGTGCGATACGATGCTGCGCGATTGACTAAGGACGATGGGAAGGGGAAGTGGTGGGAAGGTCTCGACCCGCAGGAACTCTACACAGGTCGCAACATGGTCATACCGGACAACATTACAAGCTTGAAGGCAATGAACGAGTGGCACAATCAGAACGATCTTGTGTGGAACGAGAATCCACCGCCGGTGAATCCCGATTTCGCTAAGAAGTGGTTTCTTCGTTGTCAGGATCTGGTTGATAAGTATCATCCAGATGTTCTCTACTTCGACAACACTGAACTCCCGCTGGGCCAGGTGGGACTTGATATCGTGGCGCACTACTACAACGCCAATCTCCGTCGAAATAACGGCAGGCTTGAGGCCGTCGTGAATGCCAAACACATGAAGCCAGAACACACGACCGCACTTGTTGAAGACATCGAGCGTGGCGTGGCTACCGGCATTCGTCCGCACCCATGGCAAACGGATACCTGCATCGGGTCGTGGCACTACAGCCGCGCCATAGCCGAACAGAACAAGTACAAAACAGTCCGCCAAGTCGTTGATATGCTAATCGACATCGTGAGCAAGAACGGCAACCTCATGTTGAGTGTTCCTGTCCGTGGCGACGGTTCGATCGACGAACACGAAGTCGCGTTTCTCGAAGGTATGTCGGCTTGGATGAGGGCTAACGATGAAGGGATTTTTGGCAGTCGACCATGGAAGGTTTATGGTGAAGGTCCGTCGACGGTGGAGACGCCCGAGAAGGGTCAATTCGGTGGCGCTCGAGATGTGCGCAGCAAATCGTATGAGATTCAAGATATCCGATTCACAACCAAAGGCGCGGTGCTCTATGCCTATCTCCTTGCGCCTCAGCCTTCGCAGCAAGTTGTCATTACGAGTCTTGGTACCACGTCACCCCACATTAACGGGAGAAGAGTTAAAGACGTAACACTCGTCGGTGGAGGTAAGTTGGAATGGACGCACGGAGAGCGAGGCTTGACCGTTCAGCTGCCGGAGAAGCTGCAAAGCGTGGAGGCAATCGGATTGCTAATAAGAGGAGTACTCTGAAAATCGAACTGATTAAACAAACTGGAGTTGCAAAAGATGCGCAAAAAGTGGTTCGCAATTTTGATTGTGGTTACTTTCATCACGCTCATCGGGCCGTCCAAAAACTTAACGGCCCAGTCGAATGATTGGACCGAGCCGTTTCCACCCTTCAAGATTGCAGGGAATCTTTACTATGTTGGGAGTAAAGGCCTCGCAAACTACCTGATCACAACCCCCAAAGGTCACATCCTGATCAACAGCGATATGGAAGAGAACGTACCGCTGATCCGTGCGAGTGTGGAGAAGCTTGGCTTCAAATTCACCGACGTCAAGATCCTTCTGATTAGCCACGCGCACTGGGATCACAACGCTGCCAGCGAAACCATCAAGAAGCTCACCGGAGCGAAATATATGGTGATGGAAGCCGACGTAAGCGTTGTTGAATCTGGAGGCAAGACAGACTTCCAATACGGCAACGATCCGCAGTCGTTATACAAGCCCGCAAAGGTTGATCGTGTACTGCATGACGGCGAAGAAGTTAAGTTAGGAGGAACGGTCCTCGTGGCGCGTCTCACTCCAGGTCACACGAAGGGTTGCACTACATGGACCCTGAAGGTGAAAGACAACGACCAGACATACAACGTCGTCATCATTGGGAGTCCAAACGTGAATCCGGGTTACCGACTGGTAAACAATTCGGAGTACCCGCGAATCGCGGAGGATTATGAGAAGACGTTCAAGGTCTTGAAATCGTTACAGTGTGACATCTTCCTGGGCGCGCACGGCAATTACTTCGGTCTCGAAACGAAATATCCGCGATTCAAGGATGAGGGAATGTCGGTCTTTATCGATCCTGCAGGTTATAAGCAATATGTAGAGGAAAGAGAAGACGCGTTCAAGAAAGAACTGGCGAAACAAAGAAGTGGGCAGTAGTGATGACGCGAACCCATGTCCGATATGCTTTAGAGCCACCTGCAAAATGCGTCGCCGCGGAGCGGCCTAAGCATAAAGCCCAGGGTGTAGCGAAGCGAAACCCTGGGTAGTTTGCGAATCTCTCCTGCATCCTGAAAGGATGCGACCGATTGCGACCACCTCATTCGCATGAAGTTGAACGAATACAAATTGACTCATCGTGTCTGTTACTGCTCGCGTCCTTTCAGGACGCACGCGAAGATTACCGAATCTCCCCAGGGTTCCGCTTTCGCTTCACCCTGGGCTGTATGCTTAGGCCGCTCCGCGGCGGTGACTTTTGCAAGAGCCTCTTAAAGCATATCGGACATTGGCTACCGACACTGCTTCTCAAAACAGAGATGCTCGCTAAAAAACTTCAACACGTGATTTTGAAAACGATCGGCAACCTTGCTGGTGTGAGTACCCTGGTACTGTTCGAAAGTGTTCGCGATTCCATACCTATCAAGCACGTCATGCAGTTTGACAGTGTCAACTTTTAGGCCATCCTGGTCACCAACATCCAAAGCTATTCCCCTATACTGACGAAGACTCGGTATGTACTGATCCACGAAAGCCAACGGCGCATTGGCCGCCCACCTTCCCAAAACGGCCGGTTGCGTCTCACCGTCCTTGGTAGGTAGATCCAGATACAAGGGAGGATTCTTGGGATTAGGTGACCACGCTGCGGCACTAGCGAGAGTCGCTCTAGCAAAAAAGGATAGCTTCGCTGATTCCTCCGGCGTCTTCACGGCCTCTAGAGTCTTTGCGAGATCTGAGTTCTGAGGTAACGAAATTCTTGGTGACAGGCAGCAAGGACTCATGATGTACAAGCTCCCGAACACGTCTGAATGCTTCATGCCAATTCGTGTTGCACCATAACCTCCCATCGAGTGGCCAACTAAACCACGGCTCATTCGATTTGGAATGGTGCGATAGTGCTGATCGATGTAGGCAACAACATCGCGCGCAATGTAGTTTTCAAAATCACCAACTGTCGCCGAACTCGAATACATCGAACCGTTGTGCAGTGTCTTCGAATCAGGAACGACAACGATCATCTCTTTAGCGCCGAGTGCAAACGCACCCTCGATTGTCTGAGGAACGTGGATCTCTTTGGTCCACTGTTCAGCGCCGATCGAGTAGCCGTGGAGTGCGTAGACGACCGGGTATCGTCGACGTTTGTCTTTTGTATAGCTGGGAGGAAGAAACACAAACACATCGCGATCGACTGCGTTCTTTTCCAGGTTGCCTTCGAGTGCGGCCCCGTGAATCTTGATTCGTTCGACGGTTACTGGCTTCGCATTAGGGACGGCGGAAGGAACATCGGTTTGAACTTGTGCGACGACTTGTGGGATGAGTAAGGCGGTAATTGTTAGTACGAAAAGGCGAAGGAAGTTTTTAGTCAATGGTGCGCCTTTCGATCGGGACGTTGTTTGGTTAAGGGGCGGCCGCGGAGTGCGCCCCGACGCTACGATATCGACACCACAGTTACCGATTTTGGATCGAGTTTGATGGTCAGTTTGCCGCCCTGGATCTTCGTCGAGATTGGTTTTGGAGTGACTGCGTTTGGGGCGTCAAACGTGTTGACGCTGTCGACCTTTGGCGATGTCAGTGTTTCACCTGTTGCTGAGTTCGCATTGATACCAGTCAAGCTTGCTTCAATCTCGACAGCATTATTTGGATCAATGTTGGTTAGCGATAACCAGAATTTGCCTGACGGGTCCTTTGCAGCGATTGCGTCGACGCGCGGAAGTGTGATGTCGCCGTTTGTGTAAGTGCCGGCGTTGAAAGTCACAGGGATGAACGTTGCATCCTGGAAGGGCAAGTACATCTTGAACACATGATAGGTCGGCGTTAGTACCATCTTCTCTTTGTCAGTCATGATCATTGCTTGTAGCACATTGATCATCTGAGCGATGTTCGCGCCACGCACACGATCAGCATGACGCGCAAAGATGTTGAGATTCAAAGCTGCAAGGATCGCGTCGCGAATACTGTTCTGTTGAACGAGGAAACCTGGATTACTGCCCGGCAAGGGCGCATACCAACTACCCCATTCGTCAACAATCAGTGCGATCTTCTTTTGCGGATCATACTTATCCATGATCGCTGAGTGCTTTGTAACGAGTTCTTCCATCTTTAGCGTCTCTTTGAGAATCTGACTGTACTCCTTCTCGCCAAATCCTACTGACGCGAACTTGTTTCCCCAGTTGATGACTGTGTAGTTGTGCATTGAGAGACCTTGCATGTCCCAACTCCACTGTCGTTTCTCCCAGGCCTTCATGATGGTGTCCGTCCACTCCGTCCAACGCGCTTCACCACCTCCTGGGCCAACGGCGATCTTCTGCATCTGCTCTTTTTCTAGTTGTGCAGGATTGTAGTTTCTGACAAAGCGACTGTAGATCGTGAGTTGGCGCAGGTAGTAATCGGGAGTCATGTTGCCACCGCAGTCCCAGCTCTCGTTGCCGATACCAAGCATTGGAATTTTGTAGGGAGCAGGGTGACCATTCGCCGCTCGTTCTTTTGCGAGGGTGGTTGGTTGTGCAGCTGTCAGATACTCGAGCCACTCCGCGGCTTCCTGTGGTGTACCTGAGCCCACGTTTACTGAGAGGTATGCCTCGGACCCGATCTGATCGATGAAGTCCATGAACTCGTGTGTACCGAACGTATTGGGTTCGACCACTCCACCCCAGTTTGGATTCAACGTCACGGCTCGCGTTCCAATTCCTTTTCGCCAGTGATACTCGTCTGCAAAACAACCACCCGGCCAACGCACATTTGGAACTTTGAGAGCTTTGAGTGCGGCGACGACATCGTTGCGAATGCCACGGGTGTTAGGAATCTTCGAATCAGGGCCGACCCAAATGCCTTCGTAAACACCATAGCCGAGATGTTCTGCGAATTGACCGAAGATGTTCCGGTCGATCTTAGGACCAGGTTTAGAAGTGTCGACTGAGAGTTGAACCTTCTCCTGGGCAGTAGCCGGTAGGCTAAGTGACAGAATTATTGAACCCAGGATTACGATAGACGCAAACTTGGTTAATGCGGAACTTGAGCGGAACATGCGGTTCTCCAAAATACGAATGGGCAGAGCTGTTCTTTGAATAATCGAGTTAAGTTTACTGGAAGAGCGAAGGTGAAGTTTGGCAGAAGCAAGGCCATCAGTCACTATCAAACACGCACCACTTTAGGATGGTCTCCCGACAGGCATCGTGGCGCGCTGTTGTCGGTGACGATTAGATCAACCTTCGTGACCGGTGCAATCAGCGTTTTACAGACCTTACCAAACTTGCTGTGATCGGCGACTATAACAGTCTTGCGAGACTGTTGAATCATAGCCCGGTTTACAGCGCCTAGCTCTTGACTGTCTGAGGTTAATCCATGTTCTGGATGAATGCCATCAACGCTTATGAAAGCCTGGTCATAGAATATCTCGTTAACTGAGGAAATGCCCGAATCTCCTGAGAGCGCAAAGCAGTTCTTGT
>JBKPQV010000066.1:0-7416 GCA_046734235.1 Acidobacteriota bacterium | reverse complement strand
GATTGCGATCGCCAAATTGCCGAATAGCGCCGCATAGATTGCCGTCTTCGATTCTGAGGCCATGTCTGTGGGGATTGTATATGAGAATCACTAACTCAGGAGGCTTGGATGAGGTCAGTACCACCCTCGCGGTAGCGGGTGGGCCCTGGAGTGATGATCGGATCAATAGGTAATGCTAGGGCCCACCCGCTATCGCGAGGGTGGTACCGACCTCATCCAAGCCTCCTGAGTTAGTGATTCTCATATACAATCCCCCACAGACATGGCCTCAGAATCGAAGACGGCAATCTATGCGGCGCTATTCGGCAATTTAGCGATCGCAATTACCAAGCTCATCGCTGCTTCCATTACGGGTAGCTCCGCGATGGTCTCTGAAACCATCCACTCCATTGTCGATACGGGCAACGAAATCCTTCTTCTCCTCGGGCTTCGTCTCAGCAAAAAACGCGCTGACATTGAGCATCCATACGGTCACGGCCGCGAACTGTATTTCTGGTCGCTCATTGTTGCGCTCGCGATATTTGCAGTCGGTGGCGGCGTGTCGTTGTACGAAGGCATCGACCACATTCGACATCCGCAAATGATGGCCGATCCTTTTTGGAACTACGTTGTGCTCGCCTTTGCGTTTGTGTTTGAGGGAATTTCCTGGGTGTTTGGCTGGCGTGCATTTCGAAAGAGCAAAGGCAAGCAGGGAATTATTGAAGCGATTCACACGAGCAAAGATCCTTCTACCTTCATCGTCACCTTTGAAGATACAGGAGCTCTGCTGGGACTTTTGATCGCCTTTCTCGGCGTCTTCCTCGGCCACTCACTGAACAATCCCTATCTCGATGGTATTGCGTCGATCCTGATCGGTGTGATGCTGAGTACGATGTCTGCTTTTCTGGCGTATGAAACGAAAGGACTGTTAATCGGCGAGGGCTATCCGCGCGAGACGCTGAGAGCTTTGCGAGCGTTAATTGCGACAGACCAGGGAGTGGAACACGTGAATCGTGTGCTAACCATGTTCCTTGGTCCAAACGAGGTAATGTTAACCATCGAACTCCGCTTCCGGCGCGAACTTTCTTTTGCGGAAGTGCGCAATGCAATCGCACGCGTCAAGAATCTCGTAAGAGAAAAGCATCCTGAAATCAAACGGATCTACTTCGCGGCGGAGTCGTTATCTGAGCAACACCGTGAAATGGAAGAAGACGTCGAGCACAGTTCGGCGTCTTCTCTTACCAGTTAACCAAAATCTCAGATCTCAAATCTCAGATCACAAATCTGGGGTCCTTCGGCAACTGGATCGAGATTCCGGATAACGAATAAGTGAAAAATTGCGAGATGTAAGACGTGATTTAAGATCCGATCTGAGATCTGAGATCTGAAATTTGAGATTTGTCTTAGTGCGTGACTGGATCAGCGATCGCATCGTCGCAACCAATACTTAGCGCAACGGCACGGATCGCTGTCCGGGCTGCTTCTCGTTGAGGCTCATCGAGGACAGACCACGCAAGAAATATCGGACACTCATCATCGTGAGTAAGACACTTACCACAGACAGGGCAGGGGTCAGGCGAAAGCTCTAACACAACATAAAGCTTCGCTAGCACAGTGATGATGAGTTCGACTCGATTCCGTTGTTCGGGTGAATCAAACATCGCTTGGGTCTTTGGGTCTTAGGTCTTTGGCCTTAGGTCTTTGGTCTTAGGTCTTTAGCCTTAAGTCTTTGAGATCTGAAATTTGAGATCTGAGATCATTAAGCCTCAAGACCAAAGACCAAAGTCCCAAGACCAAAGCCCAGCAAAGCGCTTAATACTGAAGCCTATTCTCCCACTTCACTCTCTTCAGCAGTGCGAAGTCAGAAAGCATCTTGCCGGCGCCGAGTACGACTGACGTCAGTGGATCGTCGGCGATAGAAACCGGCAATCCGGTCTCTGCCTTCAACCGTACATCCAGGTTTCTCAGTAAAGCACCACCACCCGTCAGCACAATTCCTCGATCAATGATGTCGGATGATAATTCCGGTGGCGTCCTTTCCAATGCGACCCGAACAGCGTCGACGATTGTTGATACGGAAGGCTCTAGTGCAGCGCGCACTTCCTCATCGGTAACCACGATTGTCTTTGGAATGCCTTCAACGATGTTGCGTCCGCGCACTTCCATACTAAGCGCTTCATCAAACGGAAACGCGCTGCCGAGCTGAATCTTGATCTCTTCTGCGGTTCGCTCACCAATCAGCAGGTTGTGCTTACGCTTCACATATTCCGCAACTGCCGTGTCCATTGAGTCACCGGCGGTGCGTACGGCTCTGGCGTAAACGATTCCGCCGAGACTGATGACCGCTATATCCGTGGTGCCGCCGCCAATGTCGACGACGATGTTGCCATATGGCTCGGTAATCGGAAGTCCAGCGCCAATCGCAGCCGCCATTGCTTCTTCAACGAGATAAACTTCTGACGCCTTCGCTCGATAGGCTGAATCTTCGACGGCCCGACGCTCTACCTGGGTAATTTCGCTTGGAATGCCAATCACTACGCGGGGGCTTACAAAGGACCGGCCGTTGTGTGCCTTACGAATGAAGTGTTGCAACATTTTCTCGGTGACTTCGAAATTGGCAATCACTCCGTCTCGCATGGGACGGATCGCGACAATATTGCCGGGCGTTCGGCCCAGCATTTCCTTGGCGTCTTTGCCGACGGCTTCGACACTATTGGTCACCTTATTGATGGCGACAATTGAGGGTTCGCTGAGCACGACACCGCGATTTTTGGCGTAAACAAGCGTATTTGCGGTGCCAAGGTCGATGGCGAGGTCACTGGAGCGGAGAGCTGAAAGTAGGGGTAAAGCCATAGGGATACCTCATTTGGTTGAGAGCTTTTTGTGGATCTTTCTCGGGAGAAGATCGGGTAGGGTCTTGCTTGACGCCTTGTTGTGGATAACAAGGACAAACATGTTTTAAATGATACTGAATAAAGAGTCAAGAAGAATTTCTGGAAATTTTCAGGAGGGCTTCCAGATTTTGACCCGTGTTAACCTGTCGCCTCATTTATGTCATATCAAATCAGCCTCAAGGGCCTCTCAACAGAACAGGTTAACCAGCTACTCCCGGAGGGTCTCATCTCGCTCTGCTGGCGTGGCAGTGTCGCCCACGGAATGTACGTCCCCAACAGTGATCCCGATTCAATCGACGACAAAGATGTCATGGGCCTTTACATCGCTCCAATCGAGCATTACCTGGGGTTTGGCCGGCGTGAAGTGTACGAACAATGGGAAGGCGAGTGGGATTGCGTTTTCTACGAGTTACGCAAATTCATCGGTCTCTTGCTCAACTGCAATCCGAATGTCTTGAGTCTGCTTTGGCTCAAACCAAACGGCATCATCTACGAGAGCGAGCTTGGTGCAAGACTGCGTGGACAACGCGATCTGTTTGTTACTAAGAAGGCGTATCATTCATTCTCCGGTTACGCACATGCGCAGTTTAAGAAGATGATCTCCTTCAACCAGGAAGCGCAGGCACTGATGCAGCAACTCGAGGAGGAGTTAACCGCTTACGGTATTGATCCTGAATCAACCGATGCTGGTCACTCATTGCGCACACTCGATGGCCAACCATTTGTCGGTGCGACTACGGAAATGATGGAGGTTGTAAAACGATATCGTGGTGAACGCCGGCGTTTTTACAGTGGTGGATACATGGGCCAGAAGCGACGCGAGCTTGTGCGACGAGTTGGCTACGACGCGAAGAATGCAGCTCACCTGATTCGACTCCTTCGTATGGGAATTGAGTTCCTAACCGAGGGAACTCTGCACATCGAACGCCAGGACGCGCCCGAGTTGTTGAGCATAAAACGCGGTGAATGGTCATTGGAGAAAGTGAAGACTGAGGCCGAGCGTTTGTTCCAACTCTCACAGGAAGCTTATGTCCGTTCTCCCCTACCGCCGGAGCCCGACCGCGAACGTGCGGAGAAGTTATGTGTGGAGATGATTAGCCAATATCACGGATTAAGCTACGTGAAAATGTGACTCTTTAGAATCAATCATTTGCCAACATTTCGTTCTCGGCGGTGTTAATTGATAGAACCACTTCCAGGATCACTACGTAATTATAAGAACTTTACGGAGGACAGCGACTGATGCAGATATTTCTTCAGGATTTGAAATACGCGCTGCGCATGCTGAAAAAGAATCCGGCGTTTACCGTCGTTGCAATTCTGACGCTTGCCCTGGGCATTGGGGCGAATTCGGCGATCTTCAGCGTTGTCAATTCCGTGCTCTTACGCGAGTTGCCTTTTCGGCAACCGGGTCAACTGGTTCGCGTCTATAGCGAATTCCCAACCATGCAGCTCCAAAAGTTCTGGCTGTCTCCACCGGAACTTCTCGACATTCAGAAGGAGGCAAAATCCTGGGAAGCAATCGGCGCCTGGGCTCCGGGTGGACAGAACATCGGCACTGAAAGTGAGCCACTTCGTGTGACTTCTGCTGCTATCACACGCAGCCTGATCGACGTGCTGGGAGTACAGCTGGAACGCGGTCGGAACTTCAGTGAAGAAGAGGATCGGAAAGGCGGGGCCAAGGTTGCGATCATTTCGCATGGCCTCTGGCAAAAAGGGTTTGGTGGCGCAAACGACATTATCGGGAAACAGATCCTCGTCAATTCTCAGCCATCGACCGTTATCGGAGTGACTCCCGCAAGCTTTGCATTTCCTCCCGGAAGCAACGATCAAGTAGAAGTCCTTCTGCCATTCCAGTTTGATCCCGCGAATCCAGGATCACGCGGCTCTCACTTCCTGTCGGTGATTGGCAGGTTGAGACCGGGTGTGACTCTACAACAAGCTCAAAGTGAAATGACGAGTTTGATGGCTGGCTGGAAGAGTGAAAGTCGCGCGCAGCACTTACTGAATCCTGAAAAACATCCGGTGATAATGCTGGGTCTTCACGAAGATGTAGTCGGGTCAGCTCGAAAAGCAGTGTGGTTGCTCATGGCGGCAGTCGGTTTTGTTTTGCTCATCGCCTGCGTAAACGTTGCGAACCTTTTATTGGCTCGTGCGGAATCGCGGCATCGGGAGTTTGCGGTCAGGCTGGCACTGGGAGCCGGTCTAAAACGGATGGTTAGGCAATTCGTTGCCGAGGGATTTGTGCTGGTCTTGCTCGCCTCAACGCTTGGTGTGGCGCTCGCATTTGTGGGCTTGAAGGTTCTTCTGCTGTTTGCACCTGATAGTGTGCCACGCACGGATGAGATTGGTCTGGGTCTCCCAGTGCTCGGGTTTACCATTGCCGTTTCGATCGCTGCAGTCTTTATTTTTGGCCTGGCTCCATTGGCCCAGGTTAGTGAGCATAACCTTGCTAACTGGATTCGCGGAGCTGGTCAACGTGCGATTCGCGGAGGCGGTCAAACACTTCGTAAAGGCTTGGTGATTGCTGAAATTGCGCTGGCTTTGATCCTCGTTATCGGCTCGGGCCTGATGATTCGCGCGTTCTGGAAGTTGCAACAGGTCGACACTGGCTTTGAGCCGGCAGGTGTAGTCAGCTTCAGCCTGAATCTTCCCGGAGTGAAATACGACACGCCTGCACGTCTTCAATTTGCAAGCTCACTTCAACAAAAACTATCAACCATTCCCGGGGTTACGTCTGCATCGCTGGCGAGTGGGTTACCTCCGCTACGTCGCATCAATGCAAACGACACTGAGATAGAAGGTTACCAGCAAACACCTGATGGTCCGGCACAGAACGTCGACTATTGGAACATTGTGGGTACCGACTACTTCAAGACCATGAAGATCAAGTTGCTGGAAGGCCGAACTTTTGAGCCCCAGGATGACAACGAAAAAGCGATGCCCGTGGTGGTGATCAACCAGGCGATGGCGAAGAGGTTCTGGAAGGGAAGTGCGATCGGCAAGCGTGTGAATCCCGCCTTTTCCGACCCCAAAGTTTGGATGACGATTGTGGGGGTGGTTGAGGATACCAAGAACGCAGGGATGGATAAGCCGGCGGGTCCCGAACTCTATTTCCAGGTAAGACAGGTCGCTGAAAATTTCCTTGGTGGAAATCTGAATTTTGTCGTACGCACTTCGAATGAATCGGCGCCGCTGGAAGGTTCGATACGCGGTGCCGTTCGTGAACTGGATCCAACGTTACCGGTCTATAGCCTTCGGAGCATGAATGAAGTGGTGTCGAGGTCCATGGTCCAACCTCGTTTTCTCGCGCTCTTACTGGCGACATTTTCGGGAATCGCGTTATTCCTGGCAGCGATTGGTATTTATGGCGTGATGGCATATTCGGTGGCGCAGCGTACGCAAGAGATCGGCGTGCGCATGGCACTTGGAGCGCGGCCACTACATGTTTTACGGCTCGTCTTCGGTCAAAGCCTTGTGATGTTGTCCATAGGGACTGTCATCGGACTCGTTGGAGCATTTGCGCTAACCAGATTGATGCGCACACTACTATTCGGAGTCACTGCGACTGATCCATTGACTTATGTGAGTGTGGTTGGGTTACTCGGTCTGGTGGCGTTGCTAGCCTGTTACATCCCAGCGCGTCGCGCAGCAAAGGTAGATCCACTAGTCGCATTGAGATACGAGTAATTCTCATGCCTTTAGTAACCCACTAATTGGCAACACGAACCCTGGTCCTGGGACCGCACGCGTCCCCGCGTGACCGTCGAATAAACACGAGTCTCGAGGCGTTAGTTGGGCCTTGGATTTACCTTGGCAACTGGGGCACGCGAGGACGCGTCCCAGGACCAGGGTTCGTGTTGCCAATTAGCGGGTTACTAAAGGCCAGGGGAAGATTGCACCAATCCCCTCAAAACCCCAGCAAAATCACCCTAAAAAGAAAAGTGTTGTGCATTGTTTACCACGGCATTAAACTAGCATCGCGAGGCGCCACATCCGGCGTTCCTTCAGATCCAGAAGCACTCACCCCGTTTCCCCGTTCTTTTTGAAAGCTCCTTTGGAAGGTCTTCGCCCAGCCACCTTCCCCGACCCTGTTTATTAGCCTCAAAAGCAAACGAGCCCTGGGATTCAGTAGTCTTTCCCGCGCTTGCTATGTCGACAGACTTCACCATCGCACTTGACGATTTCCAGATCCTTGATCTCTTGAAGCAGGGAACGGCCAGTGTGCCTTCGCTGGGACACAAAGAGGAACTCAACGGTCGTCTGCAAGTCGAAATCAGGAGCGCAGTTGAGGGCATCGACGATCCTGTGTTGCTCGAGTTGTTGCGAACGATCTTCGACGAAATCTTGCGAGTGTTTGACCGCCTCTTTTTGATCGAGCTTAAGTTGAATGAATTAGACACACTGCAGGAGAACTTGTCGATCCTCGAGTTGTTGCAATTCGAAGTACGCTACTTACTCGAGTTCATCAATGTCAGAGCGTTAACGACGACGAATCTAAGTCAAAAAATGCTCGAGACGTTTGATGGCATCAGCTATGGAA
>JBKPQV010000065.1:0-7758 GCA_046734235.1 Acidobacteriota bacterium | reverse complement strand
CAGCAGTTTTGGGTCAGTTGAAGAAAGCGGGGCTGCGACTTGCCGCAATCTCAAACACTGAGGACGGTCGCGTCAACGAATCGCTGGCCCTGGCTGGTCTTGCTTCAGAACTGGAGTTTCTGATCGATTCTCACAATGTGGGGTATAGGAAACCTGATCCTGCCATCTTTCAGCTTGCACTCGATCGCTTAAAACTGGAACCGAAGCACGCCGCCTATGTCGGCGACTCGTTTGGTTATGATGTAATTGGCGCGCAACGGGCGGGACTGTATCCGATTTTGCTGGATCGATCGGCTGCTTATGCAGAAGCGGAGTTTACAAGGATTAGTTCGTTGCGTGAGCTCTTTACTGACGTTTTCTAGTCGTTAGTGGTGCGACATGGAGGATGCGCCTCCCCGCCCAAACTCACGTGAGCAACTTTGACATTGCGCGGAGTCAGAAAAACATAAACGAAGGCATTCAGGACACTTTACAAGGCTCATCGGCGACACTTCTTTCAGCGATTATCTTGACCTTTTTTAGTTCCGTTCTTTCAAGGCCAAAAAATTTCGCCATCTCGATGATTTGATTTGGATTTACGAAATCCGCGGGCGAGCAGAACCGATCTATACCGGGAGCAAACTCGCGGCACTTCATCGTCTTCGGCATTTTTAGACCAAGGCGACAGGCACTCTCCTGAGAGTAATGCAGGCAAAAGTCGCAAATTGTCATTTCATATTCTTCAGCCGTTATTCGAATTGGTTTACACGCAACCAAAATTCGATCTTCATAACACCACGCGTTGATTAATTGGGGGTGGTCCTCAGTTTAAGAATGAGCATGGATCATTCGCCTTATGCGATCCGCGAATAAAACATCCATCTTCTGGGGTTCAATAATCGCAGTAACCTCACCCTCGCCAAATGTAGGATGCGTCAGCGTCTGTCCTTTACGATACGTTAACGTCCGATCATATGGTGCGGGAAGCTTGGTGGATGCACGACGAATTGTACCGGCGCGATACATGACTCGTGACTGACACATTGGACATGTGACGCGCGTAATTCTCCCAGTCTTATTGAGTGAGACCACGATGTGACCGCGCTCCTTGTTGCAGGTAACGCACATTTGGTCGACTCGATCTCCAAGTTTGAAAATTGGCTTCTCTTCCATAATTTCTCCGGTTAGATGTCGTACTAAGAACACATCTATGAACTCTTACATCAAATGCACCTGGGGCTCGACAACGCTTAAGACGTGGCCCGTGAAGCTGGCAAGTGCATCTGGTTCGTTCTCGTAGATATCGAAGACAGTTAGTAGCTTTGTTATCCTCATTACTTCTTGAACGCGTTCTGTAAGATTTACGAGTTTCAACTCTGCGCCTTTGTTAGCCAGAGTTATGTGGCTCGAAATGAGCTCGCCAAGCCCCATTGAATCTATGTGGGTGACACTCGCAAGGTTCAACAGAATCTTGGTTTTCCCTTCGTCCAAAAGGCACCGAATCGCCTTGTGCAGCATAAGTGTGCCGCCGCTAATTCTGATACGGCCTTTTAAGTCGAGAATAGTAATATCTCGCTCGCGTCGCTCACTTATGTAAAGATTGACCATTGACTCTCCTTCTGTGATATCGACAACTTTTCTCGGATACACTAATGGCTCCTCTGTTAGCGGCTGTTGAAGTCAGATGATCTGGGGAATTCCAGAAGAGCTGAAAAGGGAGTAAGCGGCGAAACTCGGTTCATATTGAACGTTATGCCAGTCCACTATATATGTCAAGTCTGAGATATATTTCGGACACACAATAGTCTCGAGACGCATAAAACATTACAAATCCAATACACAACCAGGGCCTGGAAGGCGAAGAGATACCCGTCGTCATACAACCGCGATCGTTAAAGCCACTTGAAAAACAGAAACAACAACGGAAGGGCGATCACCAAACAGGAGACTATGTGAAACCAGCTTAGCTCCCAGTGGTGACAGTTTGTGCACTTGACCTGCCAGAGCGGCAACACGGTGCCACATTTGGAGCACGACCAGATTATTTTAGGCATCAGTTTTGTTTTTCTCCGGTTGCTTAAGAGCGTTCGGACTTGACTCGTACGGCTACCGGTTGCCAGGCAGAAGAGACACGATTGAAACGAATGCGCTTTATGCCATGGGCCAATCCGAGAAATTGCAGCGCCCTGATACCTAACCAGTTCAAATCAATCTCGTACCACCGCAGACCGTGCTGCGCCGAGGTCGGGTGAGCGTGATGGTTGTTGTGCCAGCCTTCGCCGAATGTCAGCAGCGCTACCCACCAACTGTTGCGCGAGTCATCACCCGTTTCGAATCTAGTTCTGCCCCACAGATGCGTAGCCGAATTGACGAGCCACGTGGCATGCAATGCTAGTGTCAGCCGGAGGAAAACTCCCCATAGCAATATGCTCCACCCGCCGAGCACAAAAAGCATCACTCCCACCACCAAGAGCGGAACGTAGTAGCTGCGAGTTAGCCAGCGATAATAGCGGTCGTGCATTATGTCGGGTGCATAGTGAGCGATGGTGGCTTCATTGTGATTTTGAGCTGTTCCCCAAAGTATCCAACCAATGTGTGCCCACCAGCCGCCATCACGTGGTGTGTGTGGATCACCCGCTCGATCTGTGTGGGCATGATGTATACGGTGCGTCACCACCCATTGAATTGGACCACCCTCGAGGGACATCGTGCCGCAGGTCACAAGAATGTATTCGATCAGCTTTGGCACCTTGTAACCGCGGTGGGTTAGCAACCGGTGATAGCCCATACCAATACCCAGACTGCCAGCGACCCAGTAAAAGACAACGGCCGTGAGTACGGCGGGCCAGCTCCAGAAAAAGAGCGCTGCAATTGCAGCAATATGTGTAATAGCGAGGAAAGTCCCGGTGCCCCAATTCCCGTGGCGCCAATCGATTTGCTCCCTCTGGGTGCCTGACTTGACGGCCCGATCTTCTTTTAATTCCACGTAGAATCCTCTCGAAGGGCTGGTTACTCCCCGCGTCTGACGCCCCCTTATGATCCAATTGATAGCAGCGCCGACCTCCGGAGATGAGTGGGGTACCCCGGAGACCAGCCCTGCGCAAATGCTAATCGGCGAGACGGGATCCGACGTCCGCCCATTGCTGGATGTTTGCTAGAAGCGACGCCCGCCTCCGCTGTTTTCGCGTGGTTTGGCTTCGTTGACTTTCAATGCGCGTCCACCGATTTCCTTGCCATTAAATTGCTCGATCGCAGACGTCGCTTCTTCCGCGCTGGACATTTCTACAAAGGCAAAGCCTCGCGAGCGTCCGGTGTCGCGATCTTCCACAACACTAGCTGATTGAACTGTGCCAGCCTGACCAAACAATTGCTCCAATTCCTGAGTCGTGGTTTGGAACGCGAGGTTTCCAACATAAAGTTTTGTTGACATAGAGATATACCTTTCCCCTTTTTTGGGAATGAAAAGAAGCTGCGAATCGGATGGGCTTCGGCGAAACGGTAGTGGTCGAAGGACCAGGTTCGGATGCTCAAAAAAGAGCGGCTTCGATGTGTGAAAACAAGCCCGCTCTCGAACTTCCAAACGCCAGCGCTAATCGATTTATGCGCGGGGCGCATCACCGTTGATGCGCGAGAGAAGGATTAACCGAGGTCTATGATGCCTCAGGGTGAGGGTAAGTTGCAAGGCCACTAGGGGGGGATATGTTTCAAGTACAGAATATATTGCAAGTCGACAACATATGTTAGATGTGGTAAATATGCTCTTCCGATCATGATTATTCCCAGACTCGATAAAGTATTGGCTAAACAAAAGCGCACCTTTTACTGGCTCGCTAAGGAGACAGGTGTCAGCCATACAACTCTATGGCGACTCAAAAAAGGCAAGGCACTTGGAATTAATTTTGAAACGCTGGAAAAAGTTTGCCTCGCCTTGAAGTGCAAGCCCGGCGATGTTTTGATAATTACGAAAGACGAAATTCCCGCGCGGCGTAGATCGGTGAAAACGAATCGGAAGTCGTAATCCTCCAGCGGTTGCCTTCAGCTTGATGGCCAACACGCGAGGCTTCTAACCGCGCTGTCGAAAGTATGTTATAGTCTCTTCAGAGTTATCAGTTCTTTAAAAACCACTCTCGACATCAGGATCTGTGCGTAGCGTCCTCCTCCTTGTGCCGTCTGTTTGTTTTTCAAACGTGACTATGCCAAGCATCCTGATGCATAAATCAACAATACATATCTCAATGACTATTCGCAGGTTCAGCGGACGCACTTATTCCGTTCGTTTGGATTTTCGCATGCTCTCAATATTCGCATGCTCTCAATACCAAAAGGCAATTGCAGACAATGAATAATTCACAAAAGAATTCCAAGATCAGTTTCATTTCTATCGCCGCGCTTATCTCTATGGTGTCGCTTGCGAGTTGGCAATTTTATGAGTACGCGTCGTTCAAACATGATAACGGGCTAGTGAATATTGAAGGCGGGGCAAGCCACCTGGTGTTGGCGTTGGTCCTGGCATTCTTAGCCTGTTGTCTGGGGTTTTTCATAGCCTCAAAGTTGTTGCGATACCAGGTTGATAATGAATTGCACATAACTGCTCCACCAAGCAGGAGCAAGAGTCCCAGCAAGTGATGAACAGATGAAGAGTTTGAACGGACTACGCATATTCATCCCGTCAGACAAAGGTCCAGCGGAAGACAATGTCTACTATAGCCAGCGTGGGCAGGGTCCGATATACCGCTGGCACTATGAAAAACACCACACTCATTGGCACGTAACCCGCGTAGACGTTTCTCTCAGGGGTTCGCATCAATTGTGCATTACCAGTTGGCAGTCAGTTCCCCAGGATCTCAAGGCTAAATTGAGTGAGCACTATATCGACTAAGTAGCGGGAATCCTGAACGCATACTTATGACACTCCTTGGCCTTCCGCTTGACACTTGTTTTAGGTATTCTACCTAATCATTTCCCCTCTTTAGATTTACCTGCACTCGCCCGCAGCTGAACTCTTCCCATCGTTCCTCCCGGTTTAAAGTGTCGACAAAGGTTTATGTCTGCCAAATCAAACAGCGATCGAAAACAAGGCGTGGCAATTGTGAATGGTAACGGCTGGCAAACCGCAGAGTTGGCTCCCTACTGGCTCTCCGCCATTATCGAATCAGCGGATGATGCAATTATTTCCAAGACACTCGAGGGAATAATAACCAGTTGGAATCAAGGAGCTGAGCGTATTTTTGGGTACACGGCAGAGGAGGTGATTGGAAAGCCCATCACAATTTTGATTCCACCTGACCATATAGATGAGGAGCCCGATATTCTCAAACGGATCAGAGCAGGCGACCGTGTCGAACACTATGAAACCGTTCGTATTGCAAAAGATGGTCACCCAATTGATATCTCATTAACCGTATCGCCGATCCGTGCCAGCAACGGCACTATCATAGGTGCATCGAAGATTGCGCGAGACATTAGCGATCGCAAGCGGGCCAGTGAAGCATTTGCAGAGCAGAGTCTGATCATTGAGACAGTAAACCGCTTGGGCCAACTTCTGGCGGCTGAGTTAGATTTGCACAAATTGGTTCAAGCTGTCACTGATGCTGCTGCTAAAATCTGTGAAGCTTCCTTCGGCGCATTCTTTTATAACGTTCTCAACGAAACTGGCGAATCCGAGATGCTCTACGCGGTTTCGGGAGTACCCCGGGAGGCATTTGAGCATCTTTCAATACTTCCCAACTCTGACATCTTGGCCCACACTTTTCAAAACCAAGACCCCATCCTGATTGATAACGTTGAGACTGATCCTGGAAAAGAAAGCAACTCCCCGTTGTTTGGAATACCCGAAGGGTCTTCACCGATCCGGAGCTATCTCGCAGTGCCAGTAATTTCAAGGTCCGGAGAAGTGTGCGGTGGCCTCTTTTTTGGACACCCGATGGCAGGGATGTTTAGCGCTCGCGCGATGCGCATTATAGAAGGACTCGCAGGCCAGGCCTCCATAGCGATGGACAATGCTCGCCTATATGAAGGTGCGAAACGATCAGCCAAGGAAAACGAGCGTCTCTATCGACAAGCCCAGATTTCAAACCAAATGAAGGAAGAATTCCTCTCTACCGTTTCCCACGAATTACGCACTCCACTAAACGCCATACTGGGCTGGTCGCGGATGCTACGTGGTGGCGCTTTGCCTGAGGCAGAGACGACGAGGGCAATCGAAACTATCGAGCGGAACGCCCGCGCTCAATCTCAATTGATTGATGACCTTCTCGACGTATCCAGGATTATCGCTGGAAAACTCCGGCTTGAAATAAGACCGGCTGACCCTAATCTTTGCATTGAAGCTGCTATTGATGCTTTGCGACCGGCTGCCGAGGCGAAGGGGGTTCGAATGCAAAAGGTAATCGATGCAGGCGTTTTGTTTGTACCTGGAGACCCGGTTCGGCTCCAACAAATCGTTTGGAATCTATTATCGAACGCAATAAAGTTTACTCCTCGTGAAGGCAAGGTGCAGGTGCGACTTGAGCGAGTCAACTCGTCTGTCGAGATCGTGGTTAGTGATACTGGGCAGGGCATTGAGCCCGATTTTCTACCGTACGTTTTTGACCGTTTTCGACAGGAGGATCAGCGCACGGCCCGTCTTCACGGCGGTATGGGGATTGGCTTGGCAATTGTCAAACAACTTGTTGAACTCCACGGAGGTTCCGTAACCGCGAGCAGCAGTGGGAAGGACCAAGGCTCAAGTTTTACGGTAAAGCTACCAGTTGTTCCGGTGTATCAGGTGAATGCTGAAGAAGGTCGTGTTCACCCAGCAGCTCGAGACTTGTTGCCTCAGCTGGAATCCGAAGATCGATTGGATGGCTTGAAGATTCTGGTGGTAGATGACGAACCGGACACTCGTGAATTACTCAAGAGTGGTCTGGAGAATTGCGGTGCTCAGGTAGAGCTTGCGGGCTCAATGTCAGAAGCGTTGGCAATGATTCAGGCTCAGACTCCGGATCTACTCATAAGCGACATTGGAATGCCGGGAGACGATGGCTACCTTCTCATACATAAAGTGCGCGGGTTACCTGCGGAGAGAGGTGGAAAAATTCCTGCGATAGCATTAACAGCATATGCGCGCACTGAAGATCGATTGCATGCTCTTAGGAGCGGCTTTGATATGCACGTGCCGAAGCCAGTAGAGTTTGCTGAACTCGTGGCGGTTGCTGATCGACTTGTACGGAGGACTTTTTAGAGTTGCATACCTAATTAAGTCTGACGTTTATATGCCAGCGGTTTCGCATGCTCAGCAGTAAATCCCATGGACTTAAAGAGTGCGAAGAGCTGCAACATCGCATAACGGATCCCTCCTTCGACGGCCGCAGGAGACTGTCCCAGTTCCTGGGCAATCTCAAGAGTCGTCATCCCAGAAAAGAATGCTAGTTCAATCATTCGGTGATGCAGCGGAGGGATAGCATCCAACGCAGCACGAACGAGTCGCCGTTGTTCGGTAATGTTGATTGCAGAGTCTTGTGTATTGCTCTCAATATCTCGCAACGTATCGCTATTCGTGGGTTGGCTACAAAGACGCTCGATGGCGCGCCGATGTGCAATAAGTACGAGCCAGGTCAGCGGCCTTTCATCTTGTTTGCTGAAAAGTACGGATCTCCGTTTCACTTCGTCATAGACTTCATCCAACACTTCTTCCGCCGTTTGCGTGTGTCCCAAAATACGCAACAAGAGACCGAAAAGCAGTCCGTTCGTCGCCGAAAAGAACATGAGGTAAGCAGTTTCGTTACCGCTCGCTATTCC